>DASPRM010000086.1 GCA_035624455.1 Terriglobales bacterium | reverse complement strand
CGACTGGGCACAAATGAATTTGACCTCCTCTCCGATGCCGATCTGCTTTTCGTGCGCGATGCTAAGCTCAGCTTGCGCACCGCTAATCACACCGCTGAACTCCTCATGGATGCTCTCTCCGCGTACACGCAGGAGGGCACTGCTTTTCCAGTGGATGCGCGCCTGCGTCCGCGGGGTGGGGAAGGGGAACTCACCGTCACCCCGACCCAGCTGTCCGCCTATTTCCAGGCTGAAGCTCAACCCTGGGAAGCGCTCAGCTATAACAAGCTCCGTTTTGTGGCCGGAAGCGAAAAAGTTGCTATTCGTGCGCTGCGCTCAATCCAGCAGTTACGCAATCGATTTGCGAAGGAAAGAAAATTTTGTTCGGAGTTGCGCGACATGCGTGTGCGCCTGGAACAGTCGGAGGTGTTGCCCGGCCAACTCAATCTCAAAACCGGGGCGGGTGGACTCTACGACATCGAGTTCGTTCTCGGGTATTACGAGGTTCGCCATCATCTGCCGAGTTCACCCGGAAATATGCACGAACGCATTGGCCGGATGCTCGCGAGCGGTTTGCTCGGATCCGAGGATGGTGAGCGGTTGGCGCGAGCAGCTGAGCTCTATCGCGCCGTCGAGCACGTTGTGCGCCTGGTGAGCGGGCGGGCTCAGAAGACCTTGCCGATTTCCGAGAACTCATTGCAAAACACAGAGAACTTAAGCGCCAGGATTTTGCGTCGCAATTTTCCGGTAGGACTGGAGACCGAATTGAAGGAAACGCTTGCCGCAGTTCGGGAGATCTACGACCGAGTGCTACATTGATTTTTGCCGGCTTTGTTCCCCGCCGTCCACGCATACCCAAGGAAAGCCACGTTCCCCAGCACTACTAGCATCGTATCCAGCGGATGACTGCGAGGGCGCTCACATTGTAGGCCTGCAATGGCGGGATTGGACCCGAGCGACAAACTCGTTCTGCTCCTTATTGCGGGAGAGGGCGAAGAAGTCGCAGCCATCGGCGCCGCAAACATGATCACAGCGATTACCGGCAGCACCATCGACTTCAGCTTCGCGCGCATTCTGATCCAGTATATCCCCTCGCCGAGCGTTCGAATTTCAGCCGGCAACAGAATCTCGCTATCCAGAATTTGAGGTATCATGGAAGCGGCACGCAGATGTGCAACTTCCCTGAAAACTTGTACTTACGGATCAGCCTAAATCAGCGGCGGTCAGGGTCAGCAGTTCCATTGATCCCCAGTTCAGCTGTCACATGGACTTGTGATAGACGTCATCAGCCGCTGTGCGCGGGTTCCGTATAATGCCCCGTCCTTGCAAAATTTCTTGGAGGTGGTAGATGCCGGTTTCCTTTAACGGTCTTGCGGTGCCAGCCAACGGCGCCCGCATCACTTATGCCAACGGTGAGTACAACATCCCCGATAACCCGATTATTCCTTTCATCGAAGGGGACGGAACCGGCCGCGATATCTGGAAAGCTTCGGTCCGCGTGTTCGATTCTGCGGTCGAAAGGGCCTACCAGGGCAAACGCAGAGTCGCGTGGTACGAGATTTTTGCCGGCGAAAAAGCGATGGCCAAGTTCAACCACTGGCTTCCCAACGACAGCATCGATGCCATGAAGGAGTTCCGCATCGGCATCAAGGGCCCACTGACCACGCCGGTAGGAGGAGGAATTCGCTCGCTCAACGTGGCCCTGCGCCAGATCCTCGATCTCTATGCCTGCTGGCGCCCGGTGAAGTGGTATGGCGCGCCCTCTCCGGTCAAGCATCCAGAACGCATGGACGTAGTCATCTTTCGTGAGAACACCGAAGATGTCTATGCCGGTATCGAATGGAAGCAAGGCACGCCGGAAGTGAAGAAGCTCATCGACTTCCTGAATAACGAGATGCTGAAGGGCACCGGCAAGAAGATTCGCGAAGATTCAGGAATTGGCATCAAACCGATCTCCATCACCGGCACCAAGCGCCTGGTACGCAAGGCCATCCTCTATGCATTGGAAAACGGCCGCAAGTCTGTAACCCTGGTGCACAAGGGCAATATCCAGAAGTTCACCGAGGGTGCTTTCCGCGAGTGGGGATACGAACTGGCGACAGAGGAATTCCGTGATCAGGTGGTGACCGAACGCGAGAGCTGGATCATCGATAACAAAGATCGCAATCCCAGCCTGACTGTCGAGCAAAACGCCAATCTGGTTGAGCCAGGACTGGAGTTCGCAACTCCCGACTTCCGCGAGGCCGTTTATGCCGAAGTTAGAGGAGTGCTGGATTCGATCTACGTCAGCCATGGCCATGGCGCCTGGAAGAGCAAGCTGATGGTCAATGACCGTATTGCCGACTCCATCTTCCAACAAGTGGTGACCCGGGCCGACGAGTACAGTGTTCTGGCCACGCCTAACCTGAATGGCGATTACATTTCAGACGCATGCGCCGCGCAGATTGGCGGTCTGGGCATCGCGCCAGGTGCGAATATCGGCGACGGCTATGCCATGTTCGAAGCCACTCACGGAACAGCTCCCAAATACGCAGACACAGACGTCATCAATCCCGGCTCGGTCATGCTCTCGGGCGCGATGATGTTCGAATATCTGGGCTGGAAGGAAGCTGCTCGGCTGGTAGAAGATGGAATCCGCAAGACCATTGAGCAGAAAAAAGTCACCTACGACTTCCACCGGTTGATGGAGGGAGCCACCAAGGTCAAGACCAGCGAGTTCGCGGATTACATTATCAAGAACATGGAAGCGCCAAGCCTGGTGGCAGCAGACTGACGAATTCTAACTGCCCATCCTGGCCAAACAACCGCTAGGATGGGGCACCCTCAGGGATTGTCCTTTGGCACGCAGCGCTGTGCCAGCGTACTTCATGTGAAGAGGACTCAAAACTATGCGTAAAAAGGTAACCATCGTAGGATCGGGAAATGTGGGCGCAACCGGCGCTCACTGGATCGCAGCCAAAGAGCTCGCCGATGTAGTTCTGGTCGATATCCTGGACGGAATTCCGCAAGGCAAGGGACTCGACCTGCTGGAAGCCATGCCCATCGAGAAGCGCGACTCCCACGTGCTGGGCACCCAGAATTATGCCGATACCGCCGACTCCGACGTGGTGGTGATCACTGCAGGTGTCCCGCGAAAACCGGGTATGAGCCGCGACGATCTGCTGAATATCAACCACAAGATCATGAAGGACGTGGTAGGCAAGGTTGTCGAGTACTCGCCCAATTCCATCCTGATCGTGGTTTCCAATCCCCTGGACGCGATGGCGCAGGCGGCCCACAGGATGAGTGGTTTTCCCCGTGAGCGTGTGATCGGCATGGCCGGCGTGCTGGATTCAGCGCGCTTCCGCACCTTTATCGCCCAGGAATTAGACGTCAGCGTAGAAAACGTGACCGCGTTTGTGTTGGGCGGGCATGGCGACACCATGGTCCCCTTGCCGCGTTATTCCACGGTGGCAGGCATCCCCATCACTGAGCTGATGGACCAGACAACCATCGATCGCCTGGTACAGCGCACGCGCGATGGCGGCGCCGAGATCGTCAAATATCTGAAGACCGGCAGCGCCTATTACGCCCCCTCAGCGGCATTCACCGAAATGGTGGAGGCAATTCTCAAAGACAAGAAGAAGATTTTGCCTTGTGCCGTGCACCTGGATGGCGAATACGGCATTCACGGCTTATTTGTGGGTGTGCCGGTGAAGCTTGGCGCCAGGGGAGTGGAGCAGATCATCGAGATCAAACTAACCCCGGCCGAGTCAGCCGCCCTCAAAAAGAGTGCCGACGCCGTCCAAGAGCTGGTCGCCGTGATCGGAGTCTAGAAAATAGAAGGAACTTGAGGGTGCCCCATCTTAGCCGTCCTTTGGCTAGGGTGGGGTATTTGATCTTCTGAATCTTGACACCTCGCTCGATATTCAATCACCTCTAGATCAGAAATCACCCGGTCTACACTTACCCGATCAGCAACCTCCCTCACAGCAGATTATCCTGATTGTTCTCCTGTCGTGGCATTTCCCGCATTCCGGCGAGGTGGTCTACCACTGCGCGCCGCAATTCATGCAGATCGTAATGGTCAAACACAAACACCGAATCGGCATACGCATAGGTCCAGCTTTTTTCTTCCAGTAGTTGTTCCAGGCCCTTGGGGCTGGCCACATAGAACGATTGCGTCCATTTGTAACCTGTCACTGTGTCGTACAAATCGACGAACAGCTCGTCGTTGAAGCTCTCCGGATCGGGCGGCCCAGGTAACAGATCGTACTTAGTGAAATACATGTTGGTGATCTGCCAGGAGCCCAGGCTGGATTCGGCGGGAAAGGCTGGGAAGTAGTGATCGCGCCGCGAATTAATGGGTACAACAGTCGCCAGCAGAGGATCCGGCGGAACTTCGGCCGCGCTCGACTCGCCCAGCCGCGATGCCCAGCGGGCCAGCGCAAACAAGAGAGCGACACAACCGGCAAGAATTCCGACTTTTCCCAGGTCGGTGGTGGCCAGGTCAGACGTGATTCGCGTAAAGGCATTAAGGCTCACGGCGAATCCTCACGCGCGCTTGGAGTCAATTTCCTGCCGATGTACTCATTTTGTGGTCCAACAGCTTTTCCATTTCATCCATCACACGATTCATTTTCTTCATGGTCAGATCAAGCGGCTCGTCCGTGGTCATGTCAACCCCGGCATCCTTGAGCAGCTCGATCGGATACTTTGACTTTCCCGAAGAGATGAATTTGAGATAACGCTCCACCGCACCAGGATCATGCGCAAGCACTTTTTCCGACAACGCCGAGGATGCAGTAAACGAGGTTGCATACTGGTACACATAGTAGTCGTTGTAGAAATGAGGAATGTACGCCCACTCGTTGGCAATGTAATCATCGACGATGCAAATGCCCTGATCATGACCGTAGTATTTCTTCACGATCTCGCTGTAGAGCTTGGAAAGGGCATCTCCGGTGAGGGGTTGACCTTTTTCGACCATCTCGTGCATGCGCAATTCGAACTCAGCAAACTGTGTCTGCCGGAAGACGGTTCCCTTGATACTCTCCAGGTACCTGCCAAGCAAAGACAGCTTGCCGTCGTCATTGTTCATTGTCTGGATCATGTGATCAACGAGAAGGGCCTCATTGAACGTAGAAGCGACTTCGGCCACGAACAAAACGTATGAGGCCAGCGGATAGGGTTGCGTCTTATTAGAGAAGTAGCTGTGCATAGCATGGCCCAGTTCGTGGGCCAACGTGCTCATGTCGGTGTACTTGCCGTTGTAGTTGAGCAGGATGTAAGGATGAACGTCGTACGCCAGTCCGTTCATATAGCCGCCGGAAGACTTCCCCTCACTGGGATAAACATCGATCCAACGCTCGGAAAAAGCGCGTTTCGCGGCCGCCGCATACTCGGGTCCCAGTGGGGCAAGAGCCTGCAAAATATTGCGCTGAGCTACTTCGACCGGATAATCCGTGTCTACCGATTTCACCAGGGGCGCATACAAATCGTAGTAGTGTAGCTCAGAAAGACCAAGCATGCGTTTGCGGAGGTTCAGGTAGCGATGGAACGCGGGCAAATTGCGGTTAACTCCCTCGATCAGGCGCGCATAAACCGACGTCGGAATATTCGGACCATCTAATGACCCTTCCAGAGCAGTGTCGTATTTACGGGCACGAGCGTAGAAAGTCGCTGCCTCGACATTGCTGTTCATCATCGAGCCAAACGTCCCGCGGTAACTGCCGAGCGCGTTGAAAAATGCTCCCATGACCTTCTGCCGCTCCTCCCGCGACGGCGAAGCGCGGTGCAATTCGAATGTTGCTTTGTCCAGCTTCACGGCCTTGGCATCGCTCAAAGCGAGCGAGGGATAGGGAAAGTCCGCGTCGGAGAATATGCTGTAGACGCTCCCAGGACCGCTCGCCATCACCGTCGAACCTGCCAACAGTTTCTCTTCCGCGCTACTGAGAGTATGCGCGCGTCGTCGCGAAATATCGTCGAGATAGTGGCGGTAGACCTGCAGCCGCGGCTCTTGCGCGACGAACCGGTCCAGGGTGGCCTTCTCTATCTTCAGGATCTCTGGCTCGATGTAGGCCGTTTCCGTGCCAAGCGCGGCCTGGAGCTGTACTACCTCTTGTTGCATCTGCTGATAAGCACTCACCCGCGTGTCCTGATCCGACGTCATGCTGGCATAGGCGGAGAGGCGCTCGAGTTGTTTGTCCAGGCGGCTCTGCAACTCGAGAGCATCTGCCAGTCGTTGTGCGGACGAGCCAAGACTGCCCTGGTATTCACGGATCTTGGGCAGTTCCGCGAGCAGCTTTTCTTTCTGGCTTCTCCAGGCCTGATCCGAGGGATAAATCGCAGTCAAATCCCACTTGTATTGGTCTGGAATCTTGCTCCGGTCGCGCTGCTCCGCCGGCAAAGCGAGTGTTGAAGTAGCAAGCAAAGCGAGCGCGCCCAGCAGGTAGCAAGAGAGTGTAGCCGAATCAATGTGCATGTAAGGCTCCGTTCCCGGATTCTAACGTAATCTGTGAATCTTGGAGCGGCGCAGCTTTTCTTGCTGCCAGCGTTGACTTCACCTTCTCCTCCTCCCTAACATGGCTGGCACATGATCGATCCCTCTGACCTGCTGGGGAAAACAATCTCGCATTACCGCATCCTGGAGCAGTTGGGTGGTGGCGGTATGGGGGTTGTCTACAAGGCCGAAGACACCAATCTCGGGCGCTTCGTAGCGCTGAAGCTGCTGCCCGGCGATCTGGCCAACGACCCGCAGGCGCTGGAGCGTTTTCGTCGCGAAGCTCGCGCCGCTTCCGCTCTTAGCCATCCCAACATATGCACGATCTACGAAATTGGCCGCCACGATGGTCATTCCTTCATTGCCATGGAGTTTCTGGAAGGCATGACCCTCAAGCACCGCATTTCCGGGCGGGCGATGGAAATCGATACTCTGCTGCCGCTGGCCATCGAAATTGCCGACGCGCTCGACGCCGCCCACAGCGCTGGCATCGTTCACCGCGATATCAAGCCGGCAAATATCTTCATCACCAAGCGCGGCCACGCCAAAATCCTCGACTTCGGTCTGGCCAAGCTGACGCCCACTTCAGCCCGCGTTGCGGAAGCAGCCGCCGTAATGACGGAGGTCACCGCCGGCGCCAGTGCCGAGCACCTCACCAGTCCGGGCACCGCCTTGGGAACGGTGGCTTACATGTCTCCGGAACAGATTCGGGCGAAGGATTTGGACGCGCGCACGGACTTGTTTTCCTTTGGCGCCGTGCTCTACGAAATGGCGACCGGCACCTTGCCGTTTCGCGGTGAGAGTACCGGCGTGATTTTTGAGGCCATTTTGAACCGCGTGCCTACCGCTGCGGTGCGGCTCAATCCGGAAGTTCCGCCGGAATTGGAACGAATCATTGATAAGGCGATGCAGAAGGATCGCGACATCCGCTACCAGCATGCAGCAGATATCCGCAGCGACCTGCTGCGGCTGAAGCGCAATACCGATTCGGCGACTGCGGTGGTCATGCCGGCTCGATCGAAATCGCGGGGGAGCTGGATTGGCATTGCGGTGGTACTCGGTCTGCTGGTGATTGGTCTGCTGGCGCTGGGCTGGTGGAAGCGTGGTCGGCCCCAGCTGACCGGCCGGCACGCCAGCCGAGTCACCGTGGCGGTGCTTCCATTCGGAAATATGGGTGGCGACAAAGACGTCGATTTTCTGCGCTTGGCCTTGCCCGATGAAATCGCAACCACCCTCAGCCACGTGCGTTCCCTATCGATCCGCCCCTTCGCCACCACCAGCAAATACATGGGCCCCGACACCGACCTGCAGAAGGCCGGGCGGGAGATGCAGGTGAACGACATCGTCACCGGCCACTTCTTGAAGGCCGGGGCGCAGTTGCAGCTGACCCTGGAAGCCATTGACGTCGACACCAATCAGACGGTGTGGCGAGACACGCTTAGCGTCGCGCATTCGGACATGATTGCCATGCGTGAGCAAGTCCTGGCCAGGATCAGCAATGGACTTGTTCCGGCCCTGCGGCCTGCGACGAGCGCGTCGGAATTAGGATCTCAACCCAAGAACGAAGAGGCCTACGACCTGTTCTTGCGTAGCGCCGCGGTGTCACATGATCCCCTGCCCAACAAAGATGGCATTCGGATGTTGGAACGCGCCGTTGGACTGGACCCAACCTATGCTCCGGCATGGGACGCACTTGGCTTGCGCTATTACTATGATGCCCGCTATTCCGATGGTGGGGAAGCCGCATTTAACCGTTCGACAGCCGCTTCCGAGCGCGCTGCCACGCTCGATCCGGACCTCGTCTCAGCGGCGGCCAACGTCTCGCTCAACCATATTGAACGCGGAGAGCTGGAGAAGTCTTACGCCGAAGCGGCGGCACTGGTGAAGCGCCGTCCGGACAGCGGTCTGGCGCACTTTTCGCTCGCCTATCTGCTCCGCTATGCCGGTCTCCTGAAAGAAGCGCAGCGTGAGTGCGATACCGCATTAGCCCTGGATCCAGGCAATTATCAATTCCGTTCCTGCGCGCGGGTATTTTCCCTCGACGGAAATGATCAGCGCGCCCTGGAATACCTTGCGCTGGATACGGGATCGAGTTACTCGGATCGCAACCAAATTGGGATACTTCTGCGTGAGGGCAAGAGGAAGGAGGCGCTGGGGAAATTTGAAACTTTCCATCCTTTATCCGACGAATTTGATTTTTTGATGCTACAGGCCTGCCTGCAAAACCGGCCCGCCTCCGAGATCGATGCGCTGGCAAGGAAGGTCCGCGAGGCTGCTGTTTCCGATCCCGAAATTCATTACTTCACGGCGGGACTGGAAGCATTTTGTGGAAGAAATGAAGATGCCTTGTACTTCCTTCGGCTGGCGGTCAATGGCCGATTTTGCTCTTATCCCGCCATGGATAATGATCCGCTGTTTGCGCAATTGCGGCACACCGCCGAATTCCAGCAGATCCGCGCGGCAGGGATCGATTGCCAAAAGAAATTTCTGGCGTACCGGGCACAGCACCCGGAGTGAGGTGCTCGTTTCGCAAGCCGGCGAGCCCCGGTGAGCATCCTTTTCAGGCCACCCGGTCAATCTTCACGGATTTTAGGACCACGTCCTGCTTGGGCTTGTCCTGCGAGCTGCGCGGCAGCTTGGAGATCTTATCGGCGACCTCCTGCCCTTCCACCACCTCGCCAAATATCGTGTGATTTCCTGTGAGCCAGGGCGTGGCCGCCACCGTAATGAAGAACTGCGATCCGTTGGTGTTGGGTCCGGCGTTGGCCATGGCCAGCTTTCCCGGTTTATCGAACATGTGCGGCGAGCCTTTGATCTCGTCCTCGAACTGATATCCCGGGCCGCCAAAACCCGTGCCCAGGGGATCGCCGCCCTGAATCATGAAATCGGGGATGACGCGATGCAGAATCGTGCCCGCGTATAGAGGTTCGCCAGTCTTCTGGCGTGTCTTGGGATGAGTCCATTGCCGCTTGCCCTCCGCTAGTTCTACGAAATTGGCTACTGTTTTGGGTGCTTCTTTCTCAAACAAGCGGCAGATGATCGTGCCTTCACTGGTCTCGAGATGTGCGTAGGTTCCTGGCGTTCTCGGCATGATGGAATCCTTTCGATGAAAACAGCAATTAGCAGTTGGCAACTAGCAATTAGCGATTAGTAAACCCCGCGCTCAGCAACTGGCGACCCCCGCGAAAATCACAAATCCTTCGCCGCCGGCGGCCCTTACGGCGCCGATGCCACAGCTACTTCTTGGGTGCGCTCGGCGACCCGCTCTTGGAAGTTCCGGCTGCGGCGGTGGTGCCCGGTTTCACAATCTCGATATGTGTGATCTTGACCGGATGAAACGGCTTGTCATTGGGATCGCGAGGCGTGCGCGCGATCTTCGCTATTACCGAGATCGGCTCACATTGCCCAAAGATGGTGTGATGTCCGTTCAAATGCGGCGTCGCCACCTCAGTGATGAAGAATTGCGAGCCGTTGGTATTGGGGCCGGAATTGGCCATGGCGAGCCGCCCTGGCCGGTCAAAGCGCAAATCACTGATCTCATCTTTAAAGGTGTATCCGGGATCGCCCGTACCATTGCCCATGGGATCGCCGCCCTGAATCATGAACTGCGGGATCACGCGGTGAAAGATGGTTCCGTCGTACAGCGGCGTTCCATGCTTCTTCACGTGCCCAATCGGGCTGAACCATTCTTTGGAGCCGTCTGACAGGCCAATGAAGTTCGCCACCGTGATCGGAGCTTTGTCGGGAAACAATTCGCAGGTGATGTCGCCATCAGAAGTATGAATGATTGCTTTGGGATTGGCTTTGCTTGCCTGGCCGAATGCAGCCGCCGCTGCCATCAGCAGTAGAACTCCTGAAACGAATTTGCGCATGGCGCTGGTTCTCCTTCGCGGTTTGAATTCTGAAGAGAATTAGAGCCACAAGAGTGTACTACTTGTAGAGCAATCAGCAGTTAGCTGTCAGCAATCAGCATTTAGTAGTCAGCACTCGGCTATCAGCAAATTCATTGTCATCCCGAACGTGTTTTCTGCAGGCCACGAGCGCGGAGTCGAGGGATCGGGTTTGTAGGGGTTACTGATTGGTGAGTGCTGAGGGCTGATCGCTTCAGTAGTACGAAAATTCGTCGGAGCCGATCTCCGCGTATTGGGCATGGTGCCAGTCGCTGTAGCGGTCAAAGACTACGACGTGGAAGACCGGTTGCCGCCGCTCCTCGACGGGATCAATTAATCCCATGTCTTTGAGCGGCATCATGTAGGCCTCAAGCCACTGATGCTGCTTGCGGGTCATGCCTCGTTTGGAGATATCGAGGGTGACACCGGTCAAGTGGGTAGAAGCGGTTTCACCCGATTCCGGGCCGGCGTTGCGATTGTGGCGGCGCAATTTGTGCTGCTGCTCTATCGTGCGGACAGCGGAATTCACCTGCAGGAACTGATGGAACTGCTCGTAATACGCCAAGCTCATATCCTCGACGAAGTCCCGCGTCCAAGGCCGGCAGTAACGCCGGTTTTCGCTCAGGTTGGAAGCGATCCGCAGGTTGCGGTTTTCCTGCAATGGAACCAGTTCTTCTGAAAACTCCAATCGCTCCAGCTCTTCGTCATTGGCGATGCGTGGGAGCTGCAGGCGATCGAGTTCCTCGTTCTGCTTCAACAGTAGTTCGTGGGAGCCCTTGAAGACTGGATTCCAAACTACGCGGCGCAGGTGCCTCGAATGATGGATATGACGCACCTGGGTCCGTGTATGCAGCGCAGCCGCGTTCGGAGGCGCGACAGCTGCGACCAGGGCTGCTAACAACAAAGCACTTGTGGTTCTGACGTGCACGAACTCAAGCCTTTTGTTAACGCTGCATTAAGGAAACGAGGCTTAAATTGTACAAGGAGCACTTCCAATTCCAAAAGCTTACTTCGGTAATCGAAGCAAAAAGGCCACGGGGAACGTCCGCCTCGGGACGGCCGGGCATTACCGCAGTCATGACGAAAAATGTCATCCGCGCCCACTAAGAGCGCCTTGCCGGAGCCGGTCCGGGAGGCAGGATTTCCGGTTCTGCGCTCGCCGTCTGCTTACGGGTAACGAAATAAACGGCTGCCGTCCAGGTGGGAAACAGGTCCAGTCCGGGAACCAATTCAGCAACCAGAGAGGGCAGGAAAGCCCAGTGCCACCCCAGTAACCGGACTAACACCAATGCGACAACCACGTCCAGCAGGTCGTCGGCCGGTGAAATCGCTCCGGCAGCAAATAGCGGGAGCCCAGCAATTTGCAGGCAGTCGGCGGCAATAGCCACCAGCCAGGCCGGACGATGTCTGGGATCGTCGAGGAAATCGAACATAGATTTACGATTGTAGGATAAGAATCGCAGGAAGTGGGTTGTATTTACCAATTGGTAATCGCACAACCAGCTGAGTGCCGAAAGCTGACGTAAAGCGAAACCGCAGATGGATGTCCTATCTTCGGAAAAAGTCCAGAATTGCCTGCTTCATTACCTGCCCGCCCACCTCGGCGATGGACTTGGTTAACGGAATCTCCTTGGGGCACACCTCCACGCAATTCTGCGCATAGCCGCACTCGTGGATGCCGCCGTCGCCCATCAGGGCGCGCAGGCGTTCCGTCTTCAGGGCCTTTCCCGTGGGATGGGTATTAAACAGCCGTACCTGCGAGATCGCCGCCGCCCCCACAAACCCGGTACCTTCATTGAACTGAGGACATGCCTCCATGCAGCAGCAGCAGGAAATGCAGCGCGACAACGGATATGCCGCCTCCTGGTCCTCAGGACTCTGTTTGGGTCCGGAACCAAGATCATAGGTGCCGTCGATCGGAACCCACGCCTTCACCCGCTTCAAGTCCTCAAAAAGCACCTCGCGATCCACCTGCAGATCGCGGATCACAGGAAACTTGCTGAAGGGCTCCAGCCGGATCGGCAGCTCCAGATGATCGACCAAAGCCGAGCAGGCCATGCGCGTGCGTCCATTGATCAGCATCGCGCAGGAACCACACACCTCTTCCAGGCAGTTGGAATCGTAGGCGACAGGAACCGTGGCTTTGCCGTCGCGAGTCACCGGCTTGAAGGCAATATCCATGAGCGCGGAAATCACATTCAATCCCGGCCGGTGCTGGATCTCAAATTCCTCCCAGTAAGGCTTAGCCTGGGGATTCAATTGCCGCTTGATTTTGAAAAGAACGGTTTTGTTATTAGCCATGAGGAACCAAGTTAAATCGCCGATCTGAGATCTACGATCTGCAATCGATCACTTCGCCACGTCGTATCTGCGAGCGCGAGGCGGAATCAGGCCTACATCCACAGGCTCAAACTCAAACCGGGGCTCGTCGGCATCCGGAGCAAAGTAAGTCTTTGTGGTCTTCAACCAGTTGGCGTCATCGCGCTCGGGAAAGTCGGGCTTGTAGTGCGCACCCCGCGACTCATTGCGCAGGTAGGCGCCCTGCGTGATTACACGAGCCAACTGCAGCATGTTGTAGAGCTGCCGGGTGAAGATAAAGCTGGTATTCGCCCACATCGTCCGGTCGCTAAGATTCACGTGCCGGAAGCGCCCCAGCAGATCGCAAAGCTTGTTATCGGTCTCTTCCAGATTCTTGTTGTAGCGGACGACAGTGACGTTCTTGCTCATGATGTCGCCCAGCTCACGCCAGATCTGGAAAGGATTTTCATTGCCCTGGTTGTTGATCAGCTGGGCGTTGAACGCTTCTTGCCGCTTGCGCTCGGTGTCGAAGTGACCATTGCTTACGGCATCCGTTGGAAAGCTTGTCGAGCGCGCATACTGGACCGACGCTGGACCTGCCACGAACCCTCCGAAGATGCAAGAGACCAGCGAATTGGCGCCCAGCCGGTTCGCGCCGTGATACTGGTATTCGCACTCACCCGCCGAGTACAGTCCTTTGATGTTGGTCTGCTGCTGGTAATCCACCCACAGCCCGCCCATGGTGTAGTGCATGCCGGGAAAGATCTTCATGGGCACATCGCGGGGATCGTCGCCTACGAACTTCTCATAAATTTCCAGGATACCTTCCAGCTTGCGATCCAGAATCTTGCGGTCGATGTGCGTCAGGTCGAGATAGACCATCGGCTGCCCGTCGATCCCGAGGTTGCACTCGTAAACCACTTTGTGGATCGCACGCGTTGCGATGTCGCGCGGCACCAGGTTGCCGTACTTGGGATACCACTCTTCCAGAAAATACCAGCGCTCACTTGCGGGAATGCTGCGCGGATCACGCTTGTCGCCAGGATTCTTGGGAACCCAGACTCGTCCCCCCTCACCGCGCGCCGATTCCGACATCAAGCGCAACTTGTCTTCCCCAGGAATGGCGGTGGGGTGCACCTGGATGAATTCGCCATTGGCGTAATAGGCGCCTTGCTGATAAAGCGCCGACTGGGCTGATCCGGTGCAGACAACCGAATTCGTGGACTTGCCGAAGATCATCCCGATGCCGCCGGTGGCGATGATTACGGCATCAGCCGGGAAGGTGCGAACCTCCATGGAACGCAGATCCATGGCGCAGATCCCACGGCAGACTTGGTTGCCGTCGAGCACAGCCGACAGAAATTCCCAGTGCTCGTACTTCCGAACCTTTCCCTCCGACTCAAAGCGCCGAACCTGCTCATCAAGGGCGTACAGCAATTGCTGGCCGGTCGTAGCTCCGGCAAAGGCGGTGCGGTTGTAGAGGGTTCCACCAAAGCGCCGAAAATCAAGCAGGCCTTCGGCCGTCCGGTTGAAGGGAACACCCATGCGGTCCAGCAGATCGATAATGCCCGGGGCGGCATCGCACATTTCTTTCACCGGCGGCTGGTTGGCAAGAAAATCGCCGCCGTAGACCGTGTCGTCAAAATGCTGCCAGGTGGAATCGCCTTCACCCTTCAGGTTCTTGGCTGCATTGATGCCGCCCTGGGCGCATACCGAGTGCGAGCGTTTCACGGGCACGATGGAGAACAGGTCGACCGTTCCTCCCATCTCCCCCACTTTGATCACAGCGGAAAGCCCTGCCAGTCCGCCGCCCACCACGATGATCTTCGGATTGATTGCCATGAACGAAACCAGCTTTCGACGACGGCTTCGCCGTCACCATGAATTAGCGCAGCAGTGCTTCCGTCGCCCGCGGCACATCGTGCGGGGACGTTATGAGAAACGCCACCATCGTGGCCACGCCCATTGCCACCAAGCCAATGCCGATCACCAGGCAGACATAGCCGAATTTTCGCCGGCCATTGTCTCCGGTGACGAATCCCCATTTCGCGGCAAACAGCCACAAGCCATAAGCGAAGTGCCAGGAGGCGGCGATAATCCCGATGAAATAGAACGCCACGATCAAGCCGCTGGCAGCGAATGCGTCATAGACTTTGGTGAACGCAGCGGCTGAGTTTGTCATAATGTGTATGCCGCTGAAGCGCATCGTCCACACGTGGTAGACCATGTAGACGAATGCGATGCCGCCCGTCCAGCGCTGCGCAGTGTACATCCAGTTGCCCAGCCAGGGATAATCCCCGCCTGCATTGCCGTCGCCGCGATACCAGATGTAGAACCCGTACAGCGAGTGATACAGAATCGGAATGTAGATAAAAAGCCATTCCAGCGCCCACACGAACGGCACGCTGGTCAGAAACTCTACCTGCTTGTTATAAGCGTGGACCCCATTTGTGGCATAGGCGTTCGAGACGTAATGCTCGATCAGAAATGCGCCGATCGGAAAGACTCCAGTGAGTGAGTGCAAGCGGCGCAGCACGAACTGTATGCCCTGACCTGCCCGCAAAGGAGCCACCCCGGGGGCAATTGCAGCCACTTCGCTTCTGGCAGTGGAAGCCACAGAAAACTCCTTAGGATTTCAATGCTTTCAGACCAAGCTTTTATTATTCGCGGCCCAAAAAGGGAAGTCAACAAACTACAAGCCACATAAGGGCTTGGCTGTGTCACAGGTCACTGCGCGAGCGTGCGTCCGCGCACATTCGCGACAAGGATGCGCACCCTAGGTGCCGGTTCGAGAGAACAGCCAGGGTGGGAGGAGGAGTGCAGATCAGCGACAGACGTCGCCATCCGCTTCACTTCTGTGTTCGCAGCCAATCCAGAAAATACCGAAACGCCTGGCCCCGATGGCTGACCTCCATTTTTTCTTCCGCGGTTAACTCGGCGAAGGTCTTTTGCAGTTCTGGATGGAGAAAAAGAGGATCGTAACCGAACCCCCCGGAGCCGCGCGGCCCGAGGAGTATGCGCCCCCGAGCTTCACCGCTGAAGGTTTCGACAGTTTCGCCGTTGCGCGCCACTGCCAGCGCACAAACGAAGCGGGCGGTGCGCTTTCCTTCCGGTACATCTTTCAGTTCGTAGATCAGACGGGCGTTGTTCTCAGCATCAGTGGATTGATGATGAGGACCCGAGGCGTATCGAGCGGAGTAGATACCGGGCGCGCCATTTAAAGCATCGACTTCCAGGCCGGAATCGTCAGCCACGATCAGGTGCCCGCAGCAGTACCGGCTGTAGTGCTCCGCCTTGGCACGCGCGTTGCCTTCAAAAGAATCCGCATTTTCAGCCACGGCACTAATGTCCTCAAAATCCGGCACGGGGACGATCTCAACCTGGTGGGCGCGGCCGGCGGCCGAGAAATCCCGCAACTTCCCGGGATTTGAGCTGGCGATGTAGATCTGCTCCATATCGACCATGCTACAGGATTCGGGTAGCCCGATAGTGACGGAAATCAACTCTGAGGGTTGAGTCTGAGGGGAAATGTAGAATTGAACTCCATGTGTGCCCTCAAGCTGCTCTGTAATGCTGCTTAAGATGGTTGCCATTATCCGAATGAATAAGGCGCTTCGGGGTGTTTGCGCATTTCTTGTCATTTGCGTCAGCTTCTGGTCTGCCAGCGCGCAGCAGGAGACGAAGCCACGCTGGACCTTTCACCTCAGCCTTGGCGTCGCCAATCCCCGAGGCGCCCTGAACGACTTCGCCAAGCAGAGCGGAGTATTGACAGTCGGCGGAGGAAGGACATTCGGCCGCCTGGATCTCGTCGGTGAATTTCTCTTTAACCAATTTGGCATGCCCGATTCCATGCTGCATCTACTGCAAGTAAGTGGTGGCGACGGAAATATCTTCGGCTACACTGCCGACGCTCGTTACCGCCTGATCTCTCGCGGCAAGTGGGGAGGGTACGTCATGGGAGGTGGCGGACTGTATCGGCGAGCGATGGCCGTGAGCAGTCCCACAAACGCTGTGATTACAGATCCGAAAGCTGCCCCGATCCTCAGTCCCACAGGCCAGGTGCTAAGCGACGTAGCCGATAATGCTCCGGGGTTCAATGGCGGAGGTGGAGTAACACGCCGCTTCGGAGGCGAGCAATCGTTAAGGTTCTACGTCGAAGCTCGTTACCACTACGCTTCGACGCGCAAGGGAAGCACACAACTGCTTCCGGTGACGATAGGAGTTCGCTGGTAGCTGAACGCTACGGATTTGATACGGCCCAAAGCAAGAATGCAAGGTCTTTCGAGTCGTTCAGGCTGATCCATTTCGATTTAAACGGAACTTCTGAGGAGTTCGAACGCATGCCACAAACGGCATTCGGGTTGTTCCTCCTGGTATTGGCGGGAGCGATGAACGGCAGCTTCACCCTGCCGATGAAATTCACTCGCAAGTGGGCCTGGGAGAATACCTGGCTGGTCTGGACGCTGTTTGCGCTGTTCGTTTTCCCCATTGTCCTTAGCTTCGGAACCGTTCCCGGCTTGATGGACCTCTACCGCCGCCCGGGTGCGGCCGCCATCGCAGCGGGCGTGGCGGCGTTCGGTTTTTCCTGGGGCCTCTCCCAAATATTCTTGGGGCTGGCGGTGGATGGCGTCGGCATGGCTCTCTCTTTTGCCGTAATCCTGGGCCTCTCGGCGGCTGTGGGATCGATCGTTCCTCTGGTTAAGGATCACCCTGAGCAGATCGCCACTCGAGGTGGCCTGGCAGTGATCGCCGGAATTGTGATCGTTCTGATTGGAGTGGGCATTTGTGGCGCAGCCGGGAAGATGCGCGAGAACGTCGCAGCTGGATCGCACAAGATTTCCCTGGCCAAGGGTTTGTTTTTCTGCACCATCAGCGGAGTCGGTTCAGCGTTTGTGAATCTGGGACTGACCTACGGACACCCCCTTGTGACCGATGCGGCAGCCGCCGGCGCCTCTGCCAATTCCGCCAACAATGCCGCGTGGCTGCCGTTGATGCTCGCAGGAGGCATTCCCAACCTCGCGTACTGCTTCTATCTGATGAACAAGAATCGTACCCTCGGGCGTTTGTCCGTTCCCGGGACATCCGCGCACTGGCCTCTGGCTGTCACCATGGCCCTGCTGTGGTTTGGCAGCACGGTGATCTACGGGGTTGCCGCCAGCAAAATGGGGGACTTAGGGACCATTATCGGCTGGCCTATCTTCATGTCTCTCATCGTCATTGCCGCCACCTTTTGGGGGATCGTGACGGGCGAGTGGAAGCAGGCGGGACCGCGTCCGTTGAGAATCCTCGCGCTAGGCGTCGTCGTGCTGGTGATTTCCATCTTCGTTCTTTCTGCCGCCAGCCGCATGGTGTGAGCCTAAATATCCAGCCGAATCGGCTTCGTCATCCAACGCCATTGCGACCCAGGCACCGCTCTGCGGAATTCTGCAAGGTTTCCCGTGACGTGGAGCCCGGAAAAGGGTAGCCTAGGGGCGTATCTGCTAGTCACCCTCCGTTCAACCAGCGAGCCGAAGTTGACCGCCTTGTTTGTCCGGGGATTTCCTACAACCGCTAAAACCAGGGGAGAAGAGTTCGTGAAGAATATTTACGTGGGGAATCTGAGCTTCCGCACCACGGAAGAAGAAGTGCGCTCATTGTTTGAAGCCTACGGGCAGGTGGATCGGGTCAATGTGGTTCGCGACCGGGATACTGGCCAGCCGCGCGGCTTTGCGTTCGTCGAGATGTCCAACGACGAAGAGGCGGAAAAAGCAATCGCGGAGATCAACGGCCGGGCGGTTGGGGGTCGAGCGCTAAACGTCAACGAGGCGCGACCCAAAACTGAGCGTCCCGCCGGAGAACGTGGCGGGCGCGGTGGCGGACGCTTCGGCGACCGTGATCGCGGGGGCCGGGGCCAACGCTGGTAGCCAAAACTGATTCGCGCTAATTGCCGATAAGTTAAAAGTTTGATCGGGTGAAGCGCGAAGTATGAGCAAGATATGCTTTTACTTCTAACTTCACCCGATTACACTTTACCCGATCGTACTTTGTCCTTCCGCTGTCTCCACCAGGCGCACCACCATGCAGGTGATGTCATCGTGCTGGCTGGCTGCGCCAGTGAAGGCGTCCAGATCACGCATCAGTCGGTCGACGAAGGCACTGGCAGCGAGACCCGTACTGCTTTGCAGCAGGACCTTCAGCCGGTCCTCTCCGTACTCCTGTCCGGACTCGTTCACCGCCTCGATCACTCCGTCGGTGAAGATCAGCAACATATCGCCGGGCGAAAGTCTTTCGATCGCGGTCTGGTAGACGGTGGGCTGCTGGATTCCAAGTGGGAGTCCACCAGCTTCCAGCCGTGTCATTGCGCCCGATACGCGGCGCAGCATGGGAGCATTGTGTCCGGCGTTGCTGTATGTCAACTCGCGCGTGGTGGGGTCAAATTCCGCCAGGAACGCGGTCGTGAAGCGCACTCCTCCCCGGCTGTTCTCACAGGCATATTTATTCAGGCCGGCGGCGAGCTCGGGCATGGTAGATGACGTCGCGCTCAGAGTTCGCAAGCTCGCCTGAAACGTGGCCATAAGCAAAGCGGCTGGAACACTTTTGCCCGCAACGTCGGCAACCGCCATCAGAACTTTTCCTGGATTCGAGCCATCGCGCAGGAAAATGTCGTAATAATCCCCGGCTACGGTATTCGCCGGACGAGTAATAAAAGCGACATCGAGCCCCGGGAGCGCAGGTGAAACCTCGGGCACCAGCCACATCTGAATCTCGCGCGCAATCTGCAGATCGCGCTTCATGGTCACGCGATCCGCAATTTCCAAAACCAGCAGCAGAAGGAAAATCAGCGCTCCATAGAAATGAAAGTCGCCAAGAACGTGTGGACCCTTCTCGCCTGGGATCTCACCAGGAATTAGCATCAGGGCCAGTCCTACCAGGAGGAGCACCCGCTTGGCGGGAGAGAGCTTCATGATGATCGACCAGAAGAACTGGGTGATCAGTTGGAACCAGTCACGAGCCGTACGCCGGCTTTCCTGCGGCTGCACCTCCCGCGAATAGAGCTGATAGCCGACGCGCGCCTCTTGCTTGAACTGCGCCCACAACTGCTCCAGTTCCAGACCTTCCGTTACACGCTCCCAGAAGTTCTCAATCCTGCGGAAGAAATTGGGTTCGCGTGGCGGCGGGCCAGGCTGAGCAGGTAGCTGCCGGCTGTCTCGTTCTTGCTGGGCGACGGACATGGCTTAATCTATCGATTATAGGCCGCAGCACAGGAATCTCCGTTACCGCCTACTTGCAAGTCTGTATTGTTGACAAAAACTGGCACTGGTCACTGCTAGGAATTCTTCGGCGTTTATCCCACACCGCGACTTTCTCGAGCTTCAGGGTTCCTATTGGCAGCCACTTCAATAATCCGATTAGCCCATCCGGATCTGGAGGAGAACCGTATGAAGCGACATCTGTTCGTGTCTTCACTGTTGGCGGGAGTGCTCGCCCTCGGCGTAGGCGCTATCGCACAAACCACCGACCAACAAAACGATGCCAGGGATCTGCACCAGGACAAGCGCGACCTGCATCGCGATTACAACGACATCCACAATGACCGTCGCGATCTGCATCAGGACTATCGCGACATCAACCACGACCGCCGCGATCTATCAAAAGATCAGACCGACGTCAACCGCGATCGGCGAGACGCTTATCGCGACCGCAATGACATCTACCGCGATGACAGAAAGCTGGCGCACGATGAAAAGTACGACAAAGACGACGTCGCCCGCGATAAAGCTGACCTTCACCACGATCGCCGCGATCTGAATCATGATCGTACCGACATCCATCAGGACCAGCGTGACATTCACAGCGATCGCAAGGACCTGCACAAAGACTACGCCGACGTGCATCATGATCGGTCCGACCTGCGCCACGACTATCGCGACGTCCACCACGACAAGAAAGACATCCGGGCTGACCGGCGCGATTTGCACAACGACCGGAATCACAGGTAGAAGTTTCCGCGTTGCCTCCCTGAATCAGGCACGGACTTCGTTCCGTGCCTGTTTTTTTGAGTCGCGGCTCGCGATAGAATTCCCGTTCTCCGTTTGGGCTGTCATTTTCACGACCTCGGGAGACAACGTGCGGCCATTCCGATCCTGGGTTTTCCTTTCGGCATTTGTTTTCTGGTTTACAACCGGCGCGATTGCAAAGGTAGATCGCGTCGAGATCACACGGCGCAGCGATGTGCTGGAAGGCAAGGCGTTCGGACTGGCGGGACGTTACGAAAAGATTGTGGGACGCGTGTATTTCAAAGTCCGTCCCGACAATCCTCACAATCGCCGGATCATCGATCTCGACAAGGCGGAACGCAACGCGAGTGGTGAAGTCGAGTTTTCGGCCGATTTCTACGTGCTGCGGCCCAGGAACGGCGGCAATCACGTGGCCTTGTTCGAGGTTTCCAACCGTGGCCGCAAGAGCATTCTCGCCATTGCCAACCGCGGGACCACCAGCTTCGATCCCACTCAGGAATCAGACTTCGGCGACGGCTTTCTGATGGAAAACGGCTACACCGTGGCCTGGCTCGGCTGGCAATGGGACGTTCGCGATGAGCCCGGTTTACTCCATCTCTATGCGCCTATAGCCAAAGATTCCGCAGGCCCGATTCGCGGCCTGGTTCGGAGTGATTTCACACCGTCGGCTAAAACACTCGATGCGCCCGTGGGACACGTTCTCACCACTCCGAGTGGAACCGTGGGCGGGATCGGTTACCCGGTTGCCGATCCTGCCAATCCGCAGAATGTCCTCACCGTACGCGATTCGGCAACCGCACCACGACGAGTCATTCCGCGAACGCAGTGGGATTTTGCCCGCGAGGTGGATCACAAAGTTGTTCCCGACAAGCGCTACATTCATCTCAAGACCGGCTTCGAGGCGGGGAAGATCTATGAAGTGGTTTACGTGGCGCAGGATCCTGCAGTCGCCGGGCTAGGGCTGGCTGCCGTGCGCGACTTCATCTCTTACTTGAAGCACGGTGAGGCCGCGGTGGCGCCCGTGCGCTATGCCTACGGCGTCGGCATCTCCCAGAGCGGACGCTTTCTCCGGCATTTTCTTTATCAGGATTTCAACGACGATGAACAGGGCCAGCAGGTCTTCGATGGCATAATCGCACACGTTGCCGGAGCCGGCCGCGGCAGCTTCAACCATCGTTTCGCCCAACCCTCCCGGGATGCGCAGCCGATGTCCTCGGTCTTCTACCCGACCGATATTTTCCCCTTCACCGACCTGCCCGAAGCGGATGTGACCGGCAGCAAGGGAGGCGGACTCCTGGATGCCACAACCGTCTCCAATACTGTTCCTAAGATTTTCTTCACCAATACCTCGTACGAGTACTGGTCGCGTGCCGCTTCATTGATCCATACCGATGCGCAAGGCAAACTGGATGCCAGGGTGTCGGACCATGTCCGGATTTACCTCCTGGCCGGCCTGCAGCATTTCACTGGGCCGTTTCCGCCGGCTCACGGCGACGGCGAATACAAGTGCCAGCAGAAGACTAATCCCAACCCGGTCGCGTTTTTCTGGCGGGCATTGATCACAGATATGGACCAGTGGGCGCGAGAAGGAATTGCACCACCGGCGAGCGTCTATCCACACCTGGCGGATGCTAGCCTGGTGCCACCAGCGAAGCTGCTCTTTCCGCGTATACCCGGAGTCAAACTTCCCCAGGACGTGAATCTGGGTTGGCGGCTGGATTTCGGGCCGGACTGGAATCGCGGAATCATAAGTAACGAGCCTCCCAAAGTTCTCGGCTCCTATCCCGCGCTTGTTCCGCAGGTGGATAAGGACGGCAACGATTTGGGGGGCGTGCGGCTGCCGTCATTGACAGTGCCGCTGGCGACATATACGGGATGGAATTTGCGCGATCCCTCGATTGGCGCTCCCACGCAGCGCTGCAGCTTCGTGGGTTCCTACATTCCATTTGCCAAGACCGCGGCCGACCGCCGCAAGACCGGCGATCCCCGGCTCTCCATCACTGAACGCTACCAAAGCCGCGCGCAGTACATGGGACTCTACGCGGAAGCGGCCCTGGCTCTAATCAAACAGCGGTTCCTTCTACAACGAGACTTAGCCCCAATCCTGGAGCGTGGCGAGCAGGAGTGGATGGAGGCGAATAAGTAGAAGCATTCAGCACATAGCTAGTTCAGTTTGGAACCATGTGCGGCAGTAGCTTTCATCTTGTGTCATCTTGAGCTGTCATTTTGAGCAGGATGGGGTAAACCACACCCCGTCCGAGTCGAACGATCTTGCGGTTTCTTATTCCAATATGTCGGTACTGCCGCAAATTCGAGACTCTTAGCTGACTGCTGAATGCTGATTGCTGACTGCTATCTACGGAATCTTCCCGCTCGCCAGGTCCGCCACGAACTCCCGGTCGGCCTCAAGGAATTCAAAGTGCGGGAGTTCCTCGGGTCCAACCCAGCGCACGTCTCGAAAAATGCGGTTCTCCAGTTGGCCCTCGTAGCCGTGTACCAGGTAAAAGCGCAACTCCACCGCCCCGCCGCCGTCATAGACGTGGCGGATGCGCGACACCTCATCGCCAATCTGCGCGTTGATGCCCAGTTCCTCCTCCAGTTCCCGCCTCAGGGCATCGCGAGGTTGTTCTCCGGTCTCGATCTTGCCGCCGGGGAACTCCCATTTCAGAGGCATGCTCTGATGCTTGGTGCGCTGGCAGATAAGAATCTTGCCGTCGCGCAGGATTAAAGCTGCGACCACGTACTTCATGCCGATCGTTCGATAAATTTGCCGACCACGGCGGCACAGTGCTCCACCAGGTGCCGATCGTCTTCCGAAAAGGCGGCAGCAAAGTGGCTGTCGATATCAAGTTCGCCGACTACTTTTCCTTTGGCGAAGATGGGCACGACAATCTCCGATTTGGTTTCCAGCGAGCAAGCCAGGTAGCGCGAATCGGCGTTCACGTCATCCACCACGATGGTTGTGCCGGTCAAGGCAGCAGCGCCGCAGATACCCTGGTTCAGAGGAATGCGGGTGTGTGGGGTCATGGCGCCCACGAATGGGCCCAGTTCCAGGTAATTAGGATCTTGCAGGTCGATCATGTAGAAGCCCACCCAGTTGTACTTCAGCATGCGCTCGTTCAACAACTGGACAATGCGCATCATCAGTTCCTCAGCCGAGCCGGCGGTTGTAGCCAGAGTCTCAACCTCTTTAGCGATGATCTCTCGATTCAGCTCTTCCGATTTGGTAGCGGGCATGGGCAGCCTATTAGAGCACACGCGCAGGGGAAGGTGATCCCTCCGAAATGATCCTCCGGATTCCGGTGATTGGAGGAAAGAGCTCGGGGTGAATCGCGTGCGCCACGGCGCGTAATCCGACCACTAGCGTCGGTGCGGGAGTGTTCAGCCACTCATCGCGCAAGCAGTAGACGCGCCCCTGGCGCGCGGCACGCATTTCTCTCCACCCGCGCTCGCGAATAATTTTCTCCAGCGGGACCCTGTCACCGGCGCCGCACCAGGCTGCAATTACGACCTCGGGATCGGCCGCGCGGACCGTTTCGGCGGTCGTCTGCTTTCCCGGTTCGCCCAGGAATTCGCCTCCAGCCGCACCAACTAGCTCAGCCACCCAAGCCTGCGAATGGATGATGGGTTTTCCCCATTCCTCGCAGAAGACCAGCGGCCGCTCGCACCCGCGAGCACGCGACTCGACTTCGGCGATGTCTGCTTTCATTTGCTTGATTACGCTTTCAGCGCGCCCAGGTTCTCCCAGCACGCCCGCAATTTTGGCAATGTCACCATAAATGTCGTTCAGGCTATGTGGAGCCAATCCCAGGAACGAGACTCCCGCTCTCAGAATCTCGGCCACAGCCTTTTCCTGGTAAGGGACAGAGGCAATCACCAAATCGGGCTTGGCGGCGAGGATTTGCTGTGCCTGCGCGGTCCAGGAATCGTGCACGAGAATCCGCTGGCCGTCGTCCACCTCCGGGCAAACATCGGCGCAATACTTGGTGCAGGCCACCAGCCGGTCCAGCAGCCCGAGACACTTGAGGATCACCGTGGCACTGGGCTGCAGCGAAACGATTCGGGTGGGAAAAAAGGACTGCGGCACCACTTCATTCTAACTGGACGAATGATTACAACTTGCCCGAGTCCCTTCTGCTCCTGAGGGTGCCCCGTTCAAGCGAAAGCTTGGGCGGGGTCGTTTGCATAGAGCACTACGACGCCAGGGGCGAGTCCTTCACCCTGAAGGGTTCAATTTCCGTGGCCTTGATTTCGGGTAGGCGGCGCCAGCGGTGCTTCAGATAGGCCCACGGAATATGGAACAGCAGAACCTTGGGGCTGAATTTTGAGGAGGTATGTATCCAACATGAATGCGTGCACCAGCATTTGGCGCTCGGGATGGCAGCAATTTCATCCTTCATCTCGCGAGAATTCATCGCTGCTGTCAGATCGAAGTCAAAGTCCTGCAAACGCGCCAGCTTCGGCCGCAATTCGCAGGCGCGGAAGTGGCCGTCATGGTCAATGACGATTGTAGTTTGCCCAGCCGTACACGGCATCGGCCAGGCTTTGTCGCTGTAATGATTTTGCTCGTGAATGTCGAAGTGAAGCCTGATATTTCCCAGATAGTAGGCCCGCGCCAGACAGCGTGCCGCCTGCCCCAGATGTGAGAACAGCCTGTCCGCATAGCGGTCGTGAAACCACATCAACTCCCGATGCAGTCTGCTCAAATCTTCTCGGGGAATTCGCTTCAGCCCCGGGTCCATGGGATTGCCGCGAATAATCTCGAAATAATGGCCATCCGGATTGGCTTCCCCCATCATCTTCAGGCCGAGCGTGACCAGTTCGCGGTAATTCTCTGAGGTGACACAACTGACGACATTGCGCCGCAGCCGCCGTACACGCTTCCATTTCGCCGCCACCATCTCCATCGTGGCCACTGTCTTCTGAAAATTGTTGGGAACGCCACGGATGGCGTCGTGTGTGTTGGCCAGACCGTCGAGCGAAAAGTTCAAATCAATTACCAGCTCAGGGCAGCGTTCGAGCAGATGCGTAATCACCGCATCCAGCTTGGCGGGAAGCAGGCCATTGGTGGGGAGATTCACATGGCGCATCTGGTTGTTGATGTAGAACAGCTCAATAATCTCGGCCAGATCCTTGCGCATGAAGGGCTCGCCGCCCGAAAGCCAGAGCTTGTGAAACCGAGGCGCGCTGAGACTGAGTTTCTCGATCTGTTGGAAGCTGAGATCACGGCCCTGGTTCAGCTCGTCCCAATAGAAGCAGGTGCGGCACAGTGAATTGCAATTGGAGGTGACGAACAGAAAGACCGACTCCAGCGAAATCGGGCGGAATGCACTCTTCGCGTAATGAAAATAGTTAAACCCCACAGCCGGAATGATACGGCATTTGCGCTTTTGAGTCCGTTATCATCACCAGCGAGCGCAGCGAGCGAGGGATCTGCAGTTGGGCCTTGAGCCAACGCGCCGCAGCTCACAAATAAGTCAGCGCTCGGCCCTAAGCCCCGGTCGGGCACGTACAAACGCCCACACCGACAGGCACGCCTATGTTCTCAATGAATCCGCACGTCTGCCCCAGATAAAGGAGTTCGCCTTGCATCAGGACACTCGAGTCAAAAGCCTGGTCCGAGATTGTGGTGCCCTGCACATGACTCATCCAGGCCCGCAGGTTCCGTACTGGAACCGGTGAAGTTGGGTCGCAGTTTTGAGGGTGGTCAGAAACAATCTTAATGACTCCAGAGTTGAGAAGGCCCAGAAAGAAACCAGAACCAGGAACAAGCGGCGCCTGTAACAGGTTGTACTGTAGGGAGAGCGTAAGGAGGCCATTGGCGCTGATTCGGCAGGCACAGCATTCCAGCATTTCCTGTTGATTGTCGAATACGAAGAGGTCGGCGCAGATCTCCCGCTGAACACCCGGGTTGACAATCCGAACTGTCTGGTCGGAACTGAACTGTGAAAAGACGCCAAGATTGGAATAATTCTGGTTGTAGTAAGTGAGTAGGTATACATCTGATACTTGCGCGAGACACGGCACGCAACTTGCCACGGCTAGGGCCACGGCCACAATCCAAAGCCAGCGCTGAATCGGGCATGAACTGGATTTCGTATTCCTGTCGCCCATCTTCACACCTCAATGAGAGAATCGCGCCCTGGAGACTGATCGGCCGCCCTGCCTTCAACTGCTTGCCGGGCAGAGGCACACTCTCTTCGTGCCGGCCGCCTTGTGGCATCGCTGCGCCAAGGAAACCAATTCTTCTTGCGAAAGAAAACTATCCGCGAATGGAACATCGCTTTCGGAGTTCGCGATCCGAAAGAGGTTAAGCGGAGGTGCAAGTTCCAGGTGCGTCATCGAAGTGCGCAGCTGTGGAACCGGATTAGGGTGAGTGGCATTGCAGTTGGCAAGAGCGTCGGACACAATCTTGATCACTCCCGTGTCGGGTCTTCTCCCACCCGGAAAAGCGGCTGCAGGCAGTAGATTCAAGCGCAGTGAGAGGGTCAGGATTCCGTTTGCACTGATGCGACACGCACAGCAGGTCTCAAGTTCTTGATTTGCGTCGAAGACGTAGATATCCGCGCAAACCGTGCCATGATCAGCGCTGAGGGGTGCGCCCTGCCAGCCCGGATTCAGGATGTTTATCGTCTGATCGCTGATCTGGCTATTGGCATTCGCGTAAAAGCTGAGTTGGTAAACGTCATCTTGCGCTCGCCCCGAAAAGGTAGCGGCGACGACAATCGCCACCAACACCATGGCCCGGATGACAGTGCACGATGAGCAATAACACTTTCTCATGGAGGCACCTCCAATCGGATGCACTGGGGGAACCAATCGGGATTCGGGGAAACCGGACCGGGCCTGTTAGGAAAAGCGGTAGCAATCTAGCGTTGTGCGCTTCGGCATGTCAATCCGAATTCTCCTGCTGGATGTTTCGACTTGCGGAGGGAGAGAAGATTGCAGCATCCGGGAAAAGGCGAACGGCCTCGCCGCGAAATGACCACATGTCCCTTCCAATTGCCCGATTACAATTTACTTGTGATAGCCAAGACTTGAGCTTGCATGCCACGCCGTCCGATGGGGTCGCTGCCCGTCAACCAAGAGCCTCAGCCTGGTCTTGAGCGCAACGGCTAAGCGGCGAATAAACGGCGCAAGCTTGCGCTAACGCCTGATTAGGTAAATCATCGTGGTAAGTCTTGCTGTTTCAGCGTAAAGTGCTGGCGTGACAAGCCGATCTAAACAAAAGCAGCCATCGGAAATGCTGCAACACGACACGCTGTCGCGTCAGAGGAACATTGTCTTTCCCGATACTGTTCGCAACGAAGCCGAAGGCTACCGACACCTACTTTCCGCTCCGAAACTGAGCACGGTGGAGAGGGTCGGGGCTTTTATCGAGGGGCTGTTTGGACTTGTGCTCGGCCTCGGACTCGGAATCGCAAGCTTCTTTATGCCGAGAATGGTCGCAAACGAAGTAGATTCGCGTACTTTCGGCGCAGTGATGATTGTTCCCGCTCTATTGATGACGGGAGTCGCACTTGTGTTCGCGGTCTTGGGTTTCAGGCTGCTGAAGCGTTCAATCGGGCGTTAGGTTTCATTCCCCCCAAGGCTGTTGGCGATAAATCCCGATTGCACTCAAAATCCCCCAATCGAATACCAGTCTGCGTCAAATACGTAGAAACTCGCCAGCGCTGTCCGCAAGGTCAAGCCATTACAATTTACTCAACTACAAATTTCTCCATGTATTCGCCCCAGGTGCTCGATCACTTTCAGAACCCACGATTCGTTGGGGAACTCTCCAACCCGACAGTCACCGTCGAGATTCAAAATCCCGCCTGCGGTGACGTTCTGAAGCTGTCGTTACGCGTGGCCGACGGCAGGATCGAAGAAGTGCGCTTCCGGGCCATGGGCTGCGTGCCCGCGATCGCCTGCGGATCCAAGCTGGCCGAACTCCTGGCGGGCAGAACAGTGGCCGACAGCCGCCAGATCAGCAGGGAAGAGCTGGTAGAGGCGCTCGGCGGTCTGCCCCCCGCTTCGACCCATGCCAGCCACCTGGCGATGGACGCCCTGCGTGAGGCATTGGCTAAGATCGGTGATATCCGATTTAGAGAATGATCGAAGATTGAGCCAGAAACCCCCACCTTAGCCAAAGGAAGGCTAGACTGGGGCACCCTCAGGGTTTCGCAAGGAACCCAGTTTCCTCGCCAGGCCTGTGGATCGGCCAACTCCGCTTCCGCGCCAGCCCCTCCAGGTCCGGATTAGGGTTCACCACGAAGGGATGACCCGCCATCTCCAGCATGGCAGCGTCATGGATGGAATTGCCGAATGCCACGTCGGGGACGCGCCCAATCACCTCCCGAATCGCCAGAGCTTTACCTTCATCGGAAGGCACCCTCACCAACCGGTCGGTTGCCATCCCGTTTTCGATATAAACGCTGCAGGCCAGGACTCGCTCAGCCGGGATACCAAATTCCTTGGCGCCTACAATCACCACCCAGTCATTGGTGGAGGAAACCGCCCAGAGCTCGCACCCCATCGCTCGTAACCGTTCCGTGAGCACCTTCATTTCCCGAAAGATGCCCGGCGCGATCTTAAGGGGGAAAAATTCGGCGGCGGCGCGCTGCAAGTCGACCTGGCGCAATCCAGCGTGCATAGTCACCATTTCGCCGCACATCTGCTCTTCGCCCACCAGCCCGGCCCGGTAGTCGTCATAGCGCTTCCTGAGCTTGGCCGCGACCTCCGCCGAGACCAGGCCCCGCTCCATTTCCCAATAGAAAAAGAGCTCTCCGGAATCGTTTTTCCAGAGGGTGCCATCGCAATCGAAGACCGCCAGACGCGCTTCCAACGCCAGCACCGAGTCAATGAACCGTGCCGCCGCGGGGGCAAGTCGGGTTTCGGCCGTCTGGTCTGCTTGGGGGGGATTCATTGCTTCACGGTAGGTCCCAGCGAGTTTATCAACTCGGCATATTCTTCGGGGGTGTCGATATTGACCGCCACCAGGGGGTCGTCAACCGCAATGTATGCGACCTGGGATTGATGAGCATGCTCGATCTCGCGGGCATTGGAAGTGGAAGGTGCTTCCAGGATGGTGGTGATCATTTCCCGGCCAATGACGATGGGATGCCCATGGCGTCCGCCGTATTCTGGCACTACTGCCCAGCTCCCCTGCGACAATTTGTCCAAAAAACTCTGTAGGAGAAGGCCGACAGTTTCGCTGCGAGGCGGCGGCCGGTCCACTAGAGTCACCACGGCGGCGTCCCTGCCGCGGTTAAGAACTTCCTGTACACCGACTTGCAAGGAGCTGAACTGACCCCGCTCGGCCGCCGGATTCACCGCCAGGAAACCGCCGTTGGCATACACCACTGGCCGTATTTCGTCCGCGGTTCTCCCCCCTACGACGATAACCAGGTCGGTATGAATGCTGAGCGTCGCAATCGCGGTACTCAGGAAGGTCCCTTCCCGCCAGGGCAGCAATGCCTTGCTGCGACCCATACGGGAAGATTCCCCGGCAGCCAGGATTACTCCGCAGAAGCTCGGCGCTCGTGCCATCACGAAAACAGGGTAGCAGATTGCACTACCGTGTCAGTGATCGGTTACCGGCGTTCAAAAAATTTTCGTCGCGTGCGCACAAACCGTGCGAGTTGATGCACAATACGTGAAACCCCTACGGCGCAAGCCTCATCTATCGAAACGTTTGCCATGAAATGTGAAGCCCAGGTGAATCGGGTCGGGACGTGGTGGCAGTGGACGCAGGTCGCTCTCGTCTACGGCGCCATCGAGATGTCGTTGTGGAGTGAGGGATCAGCCCAGAAGATCTGGTACATGGTTTCTCTGCTGCTGATCGTTTTCCTGACCCTGTTGAACCGCCCCGATCCGCGCCAGATTGGTTTTCGGATTTCCGGCGCACGCGGCTCCATATGGGTCATAGCCATTGCCGCACTGGTGGCTTCCTCGGTTCTGGGGACGGCCTGGGCGCTGGGTACACTGAAGCCCGTATACGCATCGCACTCCCCAGCCTTACATGCATTGCTATATCTGGTCTGGGCGTTCGAGCAGCAGTTCATTCTGAACGCCTTCTTCTTCTGGCGAATTCGAGCCGCGGTTGGAGATAACTGGAAAGCCGTGGTGATGTCCGCTGCTCTTTTCTCGCTGGCGCACATTCCCAACCCTATTCTCGTACCGGCAACCCTGCTGGGAGGAATCTTCTTCGTGGAAGCCTTCCGCCGCTGGCGCACTCTCTATCCCCTGGCGGTCGCTCATGGCATGCTGGGGCTGGCCCTGGCCTTGTCCTTTCCTGATTCAATCATGCGCCACATGCGGGTGGGGATCTCCTTCCTGCGCTTCGTGGCCCACAGCTAGCCATCGCCAATCAACCAAATAAGCCCTCATACAGCGGTGTCCCTTTCACTGGGAAGAGGCGGGCAGGGAAACCTGATTCTTTGTGACCGGTGCGATTGACACGGCGCGACTTTGGGATAGAGTAAGTAAGCACTTACTATGTCTCTCACCCACGCCCGTATTCCGGCCGTGGACCGCCGCCATCAGATCCTGACCGTGGCCACGGAATTGTTTGCCCGCCAGGGCTACCAGGGGACGACCACGCGCCAGATTGCTGAGCAGGCCGGGGTCAACGAAGCCATCATCTTCCGCCATTTTCCCAGCAAACAAGAGCTTTACTGGGCCATCATCGAAAACCAGACCCAGCAGCAGGGAATTCGCGAGAAGCTGCTCACTCGCCTTTCACAAAAAGGAGGTGACGAGCAGATTTTTTGCGATATCGCCCGCATGCTGCTCGATCGCGATACCACCCTGACCCGCTTGCTGCTCTTCAGCGCGCTGGAAAACCACGAGCTCTCCTACCGGTTCTTCTGCTCGCATGTTACCGGCTGCTACGACTTGCTGGCCGACTTCATTCGCCAGGGCATTCGCGAAGGCCGCTTTCGCGAAGTCGATCCGCTGCTGGCCGCTCGCGGCTTTTTCGGAACCATCTTCTACCACTTCCTGGTACAGGGACTCTATGGCGGGGAAGAAATCCAGCATTTCGATCCCGAACTTGTTTGCTCCACCTTCGTCAAAATATGGCTGGATGGGATGCGTACTGAATCAGCTTCCTCGGGCAACGGCAATCATGCGCGCCGTTTAAAGGCGAGAAAGGGAACTGGGAACTGATGGCGCGAGCACCTCTAAGTTACCGACGCAGAGCTGTCATCGCGGTGGCCAGCTCGCTCGCGATTGCTGTTGCCATCATCCTGCTCCCATCGTGCCGCCCCAAGAAATCGCCGCCGCCGCCCAAGGAAGGTGTGCCCGTAGTGGTCGCCGCGGTCGTTCAAAAAGACATGCCGGTGCAGCTGCGGGCCGTCGGCAACATCGAATCCTATTCGACGGTATCGGTGAAAACCCAGGTCAGTGGTGAATTGACTGGCGTCCTCTTTAAAGAGGGCGATTTCGTCAAACGGGGGCAACTGATCTTCACCCTCGACCAGCGGCAATTTGAAGCCGAGCTGAAACAGGCGGAGAGCAATCTTGCCCGCGACATCGCTCAATTGGCGCACGCCAAGGCGCAGGCGGAGCGCTATGCCGGATTGAACAAGGACGGCATCATCTCGGACGAGCAAAACGACCTTATGCGTACGTCTTATGACGCGATGGAAGCTACCGTAGCCGCTGACCGCGCGGCAGTCGCGAACGCCAAGGTCCAGGTGACCTACTGCAATCTCTACTCCCCGATCGACGGCCGCACCGGCAACTTGCTTGTCCACCGCGGCAACATGGTCAAGGCGAATGCCGACACCGGACTGGTTACGATCAACCAGATCCAGCCCATCTATGCCACCTTCTCGGTTCCCGAGGCAGCTCTGGCGGAGATCAAAAGGGAAATGGCTACGCGCCCGTTAATCGTAGAGGCTTATATTCCCAACGATCCAAAACCGGCGATCGGAAAGCTCGCCTTCATCGATAACACCGTCGATCCGATGACCGGGACGATCAAGTTGAAAGGCGAGTTTGCTAATACCGATCATCGGCTGTGGCCCGGACTGTTCACCAATGCTGTTTTGACCTTGCGAACGCAGGCCAATGCACTCCTGGTTCCCTCGGTTGCGATCCAGACAGGACAACAGGGTCCCTTTGTTTTTGTAGTCAAGCACGACAACACGGTGGAGATGCGCCCGGTTAAGGTGGACCGCGCCATTGAAAGCCAGACTGTGCTCAGCTCAGGTGTGCAGGGAGGTGAGCGCGTGGTGATCGACGGCCAATTGCGGCTGGTTCCGGGAGCGAAGGTCGCATTCAGTGCGCTGGGCGGCAGTGGCAATTCCACCGCTACGACTGAGCAGGCTCCAGTGAGACAAGGCAACGGTTCGTGAACATCGCTGAACTATTTATCCGGCGGCCGGTGATGACCACCCTGGTCATGCTGGCGATTCTGTTGTTCGGAATCATGGGCTATCGCGCCCTGCCGGTCAGCGATCTGCCCAATGTCGATTTTCCCACCATTCAGGTAAGCGTCACTCTGCCGGGCGCCAGTCCCGACACCATGGCGTCCTCCGTTGCCATGCCGCTGGAAAAGCAGTTCTCGACCATCGCCGGCCTGGACCAGATGACCTCGGTCAACATGTTGGGCAGCACCCAAATCACACTGCAATTTGAGCTCAGCCGCAGCCTCGACGCCGCCGCCCAGGACGTCCAGTCAATGATCGCCAAGGCAGGGCGGGATCTGCCACAGAACCTGCCTTATCCGCCTTCCTACCAGAAGGTGAATCCTGCCGATCAGCCGATTCTATATCTGTCCTTGAGTTCTCCCACGTTGCGGCTGTCCGATGTGGACGAGTATGCCGAAACCTTGATGGCGCAGCGCATCTCCATGGTCAGCGGCGTGGCCCAGGTTAGTGTCTTTGGCGCACAGAAGTATGCCGTCCGCGTGCAACTGGATCCGCGCGCGCTTGCCACTCAAAAAATCGGCATCGATGAGGTCAACAATGCAGTTCAAAACGGCAATGTGAACGTCCCGACCGGGACACTGTGGGGCACCCGTCAGGCTTTCACCCTGCAGGCCAACGGCCAGCTGATGCGTGCCGCCGAATACCAACCGTTGATTGTGGCCTATCGCAATGGATCACCGGTCCGGCTGCAACAAATCGGTCATGTCTTCGACAGCGTGGAAAACGACAAGAACGCCGGCTGGTTCTCCAGCGGTCCCGGCAATCTGGATCGAGCTATCGTGCTCGCCATTCAACGCCAGCCGGGAACCAACACGGTGGAAGTCGTCGATAACATCCGCGCGCTGATGCCCGCCTTCCGCCAGCAGATGCCGGGCTCAGTTCGCCTCGACGTTCTTTATGACCGCTCCAAGACGATCCGCGAGTCGGTGAACGATGTGAAGTTCACGCTCTTTCTCGCCCTCGTCCTGGTGATTCTGGTCATCTTTCTCTTTCTGCGCAATCTTTCAGCGACGCTGATCCCCAGTCTCGCTCTGCCGTTCTCCATCATTGCCACGTTCGCGGTGATGTACCTGCTGGGGTATTCGCTGGACAATCTTTCGCTCATGGCGCTGACGCTCTCCGTGGGCTTCGTAGTCGATGACGCCATCGTGATGCTGGAGAACATTGTCCGCCACATGGAAATGGGCGAGCAGCCCTTTCAGGCGTCATTGCGCGGTGCGCGCGAAATTGGCTTCACCATTGTGTCCATGACGCTCTCGCTGGCCGCCGTGTTCCTGCCGGTCCTGTTCATGGGCGGAATCGTAGGCCGGTTGCTGCACGAGTTCGCCGTCACCATCGGTGTGGCCATCCTCGTTTCCGGATTTGTTTCTCTCAGCCTCACGCCCATGCTGTGCAGCCGCATCCTGCGTGCCCAGCAGCAGGGAAGCGAAGCCAGGCATGGAAAGCTCTACATGGCTTCAGAGCGGGTGTTCGATGGCATGCTCCACGTCTACGATCGCACCCTCCAGGTAGTCCTGCGCCATAAGCTGGCGACCATGACGGTTTCACTCATATTGCTGGTCGCCACCGGCTATCTGTTCAGCAGCATGCCGAAGGGTTTTCTGGCCAGTGAGGATCAGGGCCAGCTCTATGGCTTCAGCGAAGCGGCACAAGGAATTTCTTTCGACGACATGGTGCGCCATCAGCTGGCGGTGGCGAATACCATCCTGGAATCGAAGAATGGCAAGTACATCAACTCATTCTTTATGGCCGTGCCCCGCGGCGCCAACAACCAGGGTTTCCTGGTAATGCGCTTTGTGCCGCGCGCCCAACGGCCACACGTGGATCAGATTCAGCAGGAGCTTCGTCCCGTTCTCGCCAGAATTCCCGGCATTAACGTGTATCTGCAGAATCCGCCGTTGATTCGCATCGGCGGTCAACTCACCAAGAGCCAATACCAGTTCACCTTGCAGAGCCCCGACACCGACGAGCTCTATTCCTATGCCACGAAATTCGAGAATGAACTGAAGAAAGTTTCCGGTCTGCAGGACGTGACCAGCGACCTGTTGATGAAAAATCCGCAGGTCAACATCGAGATTGACCGCGATAAAGCCGCTGCACTCGGAGTGACCGCCGCACAAGTGGAGGACGCACTCTACACCGCTTACTCAGCACGCCAGATTTCTACCATCTATGCCCCCAACAATGCTTACCGGGTGGTGATGGAAGTTCTGCCTGAGTTCCAGATGGACCCCTCCGCTTTGTCCATGCTTTACATCCGCTCCAGCGGTGGGCAACTCGTCCCCCTCAACACCGTGGCCAAGCTGACCAACACCCTGGGTCCGCTGGTTGTGAACCATCTTGGCCAGCTGCCTGCAGTAACCATGTCGTTCAATCTCGCGCCGGGAGTGGCACTGGGTGATGCCGTTTCCGAGGTCAACCGGGTTGCGCGCCGAATCCTGCCCGACACCATCACGACCAGCTTCCAGGGGACTGCTCAGGCATTTGAATCCTCCTTCCGCGGCATGGGATTACTGCTGGTGATGGCCATCGCCGTGATCTATATCGTGCTGGGCATCCTTTATGAGAGCTTCATTCATCCCATTACTATCTTGTCTGGGCTGCCCGCCGCAGGTCTGGGCGCGCTGCTGACGCTGAAGCTGTTCCATCTTGAACTGAATCTTTATGCGTTTGTGGGCATCATCATGCTGGTCGGCATCGTCAAGAAGAATGCCATCATGATGATTGACTTCGCGCTCGAAGCCCAGCATTCCGGGCAAAGGCCAGAGGATGCGATCTATCACGGCGCCCTCATTCGTTTTCGGCCGATCATGATGACCACCATGGCGGCCCTGATGGGTACTTTGCCGGTTGCGCTGGGATACGGTGCCGGTGCCGAATCGCGTCAGCCGCTGGGCTTGGCGGTTGTCGGCGGCCTGGTAGTCTCGCAATTGCTGACGCTCTACATCACGCCGGTCTATTACCTGTATCTGGATCGCTTCCAGAACTGGGCTGGTAGGAAGATGCGTTTTAGGGGCAAGGCACGCGGCACGGCAGAAGCGGAACAGGTCGCAGGCGTGCTCACCGAATTCTGATTTCTCCTCCAGAGACCCCGGTGATGGGCGTTCCAGCAAGATCGGAACGCTCTCTCCGGGTGAATAGGGCCATCAGCAACCAGCACTCAGTCATCCGCACTCAGCATTTTGACGCCTTGTCTGTCATCCTGAGCGAAGCGCCCGCAGATGTATTTCGATCCGCAGTTTCTTGCGGATCGGCGGGCGCGCAGTCGAAGGATCTTGCGGTTATTCTTATCATCCCAAACAGAGCACAGCGGCGAAGGAGTCCTCTTTTTTGTCATCACAAGCGAGCGCAGCGAGCGAGGGATCTGCAGTTTTCAAGCCCGAGTGCGAGCACACCGCCGCTGTTCCAGCCTTAGCCACATTTAGAATTCCGCCATGAACCCAATTCGCATCGCCCTCGCCAACCTGCGATTTCCAGCAACTGCCGACGAGTCGCTCACGTTGGCCGAGCAAGCGATCGCCCAGGCGTCTACCGAGCGGGCCGAGATCGTGTGTTTTCCGGAGTGCTACGTTCCCGGTTACCGGGCAAAGGGAAGGGAGATAGACCCACCCGATCCCGCATTTCTCGAGCGGGCCTGGTCCACTATCGCGGCCGCTGCTGCCAAGGCGAATATCGCAGTCGTTCTCGGCACCGAACGCGTCGTCGATCATGGCTTGCTCGCCACGGCCGTGGTCATCAATCGCGATGGAACGATCGCCGGCTTCCAGGACAAAGTCCAGCTCGATCCTTCCGAAGAGGGCACCTATTCCTTTGGTACTGGCAGGCGACTCTTCCAATCCGGTCCGTTGACATTCGGGATCGCGATCTGCCATGAAGGTTGGCGCTATCCGGAGACGGTTCGCTGGGCCGCCCGCCGGGGAGCACAGGTCGTATTCCACCCGCATTTCCATGAGCACGAGGATGGCGGCTATGCGCCCTCCAGTTTTGCCGATCCCGCGAATACATTTCACGAGAAAGCAATGTTGTGTCGGGCGGCTGAGAATACCTGCTATTTCGCATCCGTGAACTGCGCCAGCACTGGATCGCCCACTACTTCAGCGGTCGTTCGGCCCGACGGAACTCTGCTCGCCTGCCAGCCCTACGGCCAGGTAGGCTTGCTCATCGCGGACATTGATCTCAGTGCCGCCACAGGCCTGCTGGCGACGCGCTGCAAATATGCCTGACATCTCCTCACCCCAGCGGCTTCAGCTCACCCAGCATCGTAGGGATGAGTTCCGAAACCGTGGGATGAATGTGCACGGCTCTTTGCATCACCGTGTACGGTGCCTTCGCGTACATGATGTCGAGGATGCAATGAATCACCTCATCGCCGCCGGTACCCAGAATAGACGCCCCTAGAATCGCCTTGCTCTCCGCGTCGATCAGGATCTTCATGAACCCTTGCGTCTCGCCCTTTTCCACCGCGCGCCCTACCCGCGTCATTGCACGGGTACCGATGAGCGCGCGCTTGCCGGACTTGCGAACTTCGGCCTCGGTCATTCCTGCACGTCCCAGCGGCGGATCGATATAGAGAGCGTAAGCGAGAATGCGGTCGCTGACGCGGCGCGGGTCATTGTCCAGCAGATTCGCCGCTACAATTTCATAGTCGTTATAGGCGGTATGGGTGAACGCGCCTTTGCCGTTACAGTCCCCCAAAGCCCAGATGCCAGGCACATTCGTGCGCAGCTGATCGTCAACCACGATGTAACCATGCTCATCTTGCCTGACTCCGGCTTTCTCCAGCCCAAGATCATCGGTATTCGGCCGCCGGCCCACGGCAAGAAGCACGTGCGATCCGATCACCTCGGGCGCGCCGGTATCGCACTCCACTCCCACGGCCAGGCCTTGGGGATGCCTCGCGAGGCGAATGCACTTGGCGTTCAGACGCAGGTTGATGCCTTCCTTCTCCAGGATCTGCTGAATCGCAGTCGAGACATCCTCATCCTCGCGGTGAACCAGACGCGCCGCCATCTCTACGATAGTCACCTCACTCCCGAAGCGCCGGAACATCTGCCCAAACTCCAGTCCTACGTAACTGCCACCCACAACGATCAAATGCCGGGGCAGAAAATCCACCTGCATCATCGAAGAATTGTTTAGAAAGGGAACTTCCTTCACCCCCGGCATGTCCGGCACGACTGCGCGGCCACCTACATTGAGGAAGACCTTTTCCCCGGTGATCCGCTGATCTCCCACTGTGACCTCGCCCGCCGATTCCAGCCGCGCTTGCCCACGATAAACGGTGCAGTTGGGAGTGTTCTCCAGCCAGGACTCGACGCCGGTGCGGGATTTTCCAGAAATCATATCTTTGCGCGCCTTCACTGCCTTCATATCCACACTTATCTCTCCTGCGACTACGCCGTAATCGCTAGCCCGCCGGGCGATATGAGCTGCGTAAGCACTGGCCACCATCGTCTTGGTGGGAATGCATCCAGTGTTCACGCAAGTGCCGCCGAAAAGTTTGCGCTCGATGATTGCGACTTTCATTCCCGAGCTGGCAAGGCGAACTGCCAGGGATGGGCCAGCTTGCCCGGTACCAACGATGATGGCGTCATAACTAGTGGTCATGAGACCTCCCGAGAGGGCGCTAGAAACTACTTCAACATAGCCCGATAAATGCCGATATATAGACGGTTTGCTGGCAAAATTAGTGTCCCAGAATAGATTCCGAGCCTGGCGTTACGGATGGCCGTTGTCCCGATTCTAAATGCGCCCTACTGATGGCTAGAAATCGCGCCCAATTCGTGATTTCCGTCACAGCCTCTGGGTCTTGTGCCTGATAGTTTCTTGTAAATCGCATTGCTCTGGCAGAAAGAAGTTGCGCGGCAGGAGGCTGAACACTTTAAATGAGGAACTTTCATGAACCATAGCCAGAAGCACATCTTGATTGCTGACAGCGACGAGGAAGTTTTGATCAAGCTGGAGCGCCTGCTTCAAGACCAGAGCCATGAAACCACCACGGCCTGGAACACCGATCAGGCCCTGGGCTTGCTGGAGTCCCGCTCCTTTGACCTCATCCTCGCCTCAGACCATCCCCCAGAGCTCAGTTGCAAGCGGATTCTAGACGCCGCCCGCACCCACCAACAGGCAACCCCGATCATCATTCTGGAGTCAAGAGAAACGGATGCCTTTGCCGAGCAACATTTTGCCTCGCTCGGTGGCAGCGCGTTTGTCAATAAATGGCGTCACCGGGAGATCCTGGAGAGCGTTCAGCAATATCTCGACCCAGAAAATTGCCAGAAGGTCAAACGAGCCGTTGCTGGGTGAAGAAAACTGGGGTAACTTAGTTGAGTCTGGGATGTGGTCTGGGGTGATTTATGCCCGTGGTTTTCGTGACTCTCGCCTCGTTCATTTTCTTCATCCTTGTCATTGTGGCTTTGGGCATAGCTCACCTGGCGGAAAAGCGGGAATCGCGGCATTTGTGCTTGCAATTATCGGATAAGCCTTTTTCTGTACTCTCCGTCGCGCACGCCTTTGAAGAAGATTCCGCCATTCTTTGGGAAAGCCAGGTTTGCGCTCTGCAAACGACCGCTGCCGCCGGAACCCGCGGGATCGCGCTGGTTCGCTTCCGGCGTTTGTACATCGAACTCGCATCCCGCTATCCCGAGCTTTACGATGGAAGCAGCTTCGAACAATGGGTGCACTTCCTGGAAAGCGCTGAACTGATCTCCTGTATCGATTACAAGGTTGTCATCACCCGGCAGGGTCAGCAATTCTTGAAATACCGGATCGTGCCAAAGCCAGTGGTAGCCGCATAAAATCACACTGCAATCGGGCAATTTTGTAGTCCGCCAATCTGAGTGGCTGAAGGCTGCGCCACCATCGCTCAGATTACTGACTGCTGACTGCTGATCCCGGTTCTTCTATGTTCGCCACTGCTCTTCGCCTGGAACTGAATCGTCGTAATCAGGAGTACGCACAGGTTCATCGGCTGCCACATCAGCTCAGCTACGGTGCCGAACCCACCGTTGCCTACGAGCCCTCCGCCGATGCCTTGCGGCACGGAAATTTTCTTGACGCCAGCTACGCCGCGATCCTCGCCAAGCCGGACTGGAAGCGTCGGCTGAATAAGCCGCACAGCCAATCGAAAAGCTCGCTGCCGCGGAGCGACCGCAGGTGGCGCGAGCTCGACTCGTGCAACAGCTCCGATGCGCTGCTGATGAATGTCTTCTGCTATCCCTGCGTGTGTGAAAGCAGCTCACTGATTGGAATGATGGGAGTGGAACTGGGATGTGCCCCACAATTCGGGATGAGAGCCCGGGTACCCCTGCTGAACGGCCGCTTCGACCGCACTGAAGTTGATATGCGCCTGGGGAATCTGCTGGTCGAGTCGAAGCTGACCGAACCTGGCTTTCAGCAGAAGACGAAAAAGTTCGTACAGCAATATCGCGATTTCGATGTGATTTTCCAGCGTAGCCTGTTGCCGCAGACGAGGGAAACATATCTCTCCTACCAGCTGTTGCGGAATGTCATGGCCGCTCACGCGACTGGAGATTCTTTCTGCGTGATCACCGATGCCCGGCGCCCCGACTTGATTGAAGCATGGTTCTTGGTGGTGCGGGCGGTGAAGCCGGGCGACCTGCGTCGCCGCTGCAAAGTGCTTACCTGGCAGGAACTGGCGGAAGCGCTCCCTGTCGAACTCCGCAGCTTCCTGGGTGCCAAGTACGGCATCGTCGTCGATGGGCAACAGCTGCCTGCACGCGAAGAAGCCATTTAGAGCCGCTCTCCCGGAAATTGCACACTACAGTCAACTCTCGCCTGCGACTTCGGTTAAACCCGCGGGTATGAGTGCCCACGCCTGACACGATCCACAGAATCCCATATTGACATGCCGGTTGGTATCAGCACCATTGCGACATGACGCGTGGGTCCCTTCCGTAGAAAGATGGTGTTGAAGCCCCCGCTCCAGAACTATATGAAGAAAATTATCGGCCTGCTTGTCGCCCTACTCGCTACTACCGCAAACTCTTTTGCGTCGCAGGAAAAGCTGATTGCGCTGACTTTTGATGACGGCCCCCGCCCTTACGTGCTCTTTGGCACGCCCCCAGGAGCGGAGAAGCCCACGCCAAGCCTGCTCGATCTGCTCGACAAAGATCAGGTCAAGGCTACTTTCTTTGTGATGGGATGGCGACTGACTCCTGGAAGTTACGGCGACCGCCGCGAGCCCAGGATCGATAAAACTTGCCTCGATGCTGCGCGCGAAACGTTCCGCCGCGGCAACGAGATCGAAAATCACACTTACAGCCACGTCCAATTGCGCCTATTGGAAAAACAGAAAGGCGAAACTGGGGCTGTTGCCGACGTAGACAAAGGCGCGCAAATGGTGAAGTCGGTCACCGGCAGGACGCCGCTCTATCTTCGTCCCCCGGACTGGATCATGACTCCCGAACTGGCGCGTGATCTCCAAGCTCGCGGCTATCACATCCTGACCATCTCATCGGAGCTGCCGATCGCCCTGCGCGATGTGAACTCGCTGGACTATCTCTGTGCAGGCAGGGCAAGTCAGTGCCCCAAGCCGTCGTTGACCGACTCCGTGCTGCGACAGATCGCTGACCGCGAGAAGCATGGCGTGACCACGCACATCCTCACCTTCCACGAGCTTTCCACTACCTATCCAGCCATCGAGAAGCTGATCCCTGAGCTCAAGAGCCACGGATACCGGTTTGTGACCCTGGAAGAGTACATGCGTCTGGTGCGGCCAGCCGCCAATCTGAGTGCGACCAGCGGGCAGTGAGGCAAGCCCTGTCCTCTCCTCCAGGGGCTTCCGCCTATAATCGCTAGGGCACAAATCGTACCCAATGAACCAACCTTTCGATCCAGCTTGCCCGCGATCACTGCTGCTCACTGATCTTTACGAGATCACCATGGCGGCAGCTTTCTTTGAAAGCCGCTTTCAACCTGTGGCCAGCTTCGAACTCTTCGTCCGCCATCTGCCGCCCGAGCGCCGCTATCTGATCGCCGCCGGATTGGAACAGGCGCTCGATTTCCTGGAATCCGTTTGTCTCTCGCCTGAGGAAATCGATTTTCTTCGCGCGCACCCTTCCTTTAAGCACGTGGGCCCGGCTTTCTTTGACTATCTCGCGAGTCTCCGTTTTACCGGCGAAGTCTGGGCGGTGCCGGAGGGAACTCCCGTATTCGCGCTCGAGCCGCTGTTGCGGATCACGGCGCCAATCATAGAGGCGCAACTGGTCGAGACATTCCTGCTTACCACCATCACGTTTCAGACTTCGATTGCGAGCAAGGCCGCGCGCATTGTCGATGCCGCCCAGGGCAGAGATGTCGTCGAGTTTGGCGCGCGCCGCGCGCATGGTCCGGAAGCGGGCGTGCTGGCCGCGCGGGCGGCATATCTTTCCGGCTTAGCGGGCACTTCGAATGTGGAGGCGGGCTTCCGCTTCGCAATACCTACGCTTGGCACCATGGCCCACTCGTTCGTGATGGCAATGCCCGATGAGCTGGAAGCCTTCCGCCGTTACTGCCAGGTGTTTCCCGAAACATCGGTGCTCCTCGTCGACACCTACGACACCCTAGCCGCTGTAGACAAGATCATCGCGGCAGGCCTCAAACCGCAGGGAATACGCCTGGACAGCGGCGATCTGGTGGAGCTCTCGCGTGCCGTTCGCAATAAGTTGGACCGGGCAGGGCTCAGCAGTACGCGCATCTTTGCCAGCGGCGATCTTGACGAAACAAAAATAGCCAGCTTGATCCGCAAGGGCGCGGCCATTGACGCTTTCGGAGTAGGCACGGCGCTGGCCACCTCTTCCGACGCTCCCGCGCTCAGCGGCGTATACAAACTGGTGGAAGTAAAGGAAGGCAGTCAGAAGAGCTACCACGCCAAGTTTAGCCAGGACAAGATGAACTATCCCGGAACGAAGCAGATCTTTCGCTTTGCCAACGCCGGCGGACACTACTCACATGATCTGGTCGCCTGCGCCGGAGAAAAATGCCCTGACACAGAACCTCTCTTGACGTGCGTGATGAAAGACGGCAGGCGTACCGATCGATCACCGACCCTGCCTCAGATTCAAAACCGTTTCCGGCAGCAACTGCAACGAATTCCTGAGCGCTATCGTGACCTTTCTTCCGCCGACACCTATCCCGTGCAGTTCAGTGGCGAGCTGAAGCGGTTGCTGGAACGCGTCCGAAGCCAAGTGATGCCCGAGGAGCGGGTGACGCGGTAAGAACTGAACCACAAAGTACACGAACCCACACAACAGAAATAGGAAATAGCACTCGGGTCATGCTGAGCCTCGGCAGCGGGCGATGCCTCTCTGCTTTCCCAACTTAAAATGATCACTTAACGAAAGCCAGCCGGATGCTCAAATGCCTTCGCGCCCCTTCGTATCCTCTGTGGTGAATTTGGGTTTGGTGTCTGCTATCCTCTGTGTCCTCTGTGGTGAAAAGCATGGAAACGCAAGAGCTGAAGGAAGGTCTGGAAAAAGCTAAGCGGTCGGAAGAGCGCAGGATCGGCCTGACCATGGCCATCATCGCGGTGTTGTTAGCCGTTGCGACCATGCTCGGCCACCGTGCTCACACCGAAGAGGTGCTCATTCAGACGAAGGCCAATGACCAATGGGCTTATTACCAGGCAAAGAACGTCCGCTCGCATATGTACGAAGCGGACTCGCAGCTGGCCGGCATTATCGCAAGCGGCCAGAAGCTGGCGGAGGACTTCCACAGCCGCGCCGGAGTCCAGAAGAATGATGCCGAAGAGATCCAGCATAAAGCCCAGGAACTGGAGGCTGAGTCCAATGCCGCTTCCCGCAAAGCCAATCAGTTCGATACCGCGGAGATCTTCCTGGAGATCGCCATCGTCCTCTGCTCGATCGCGCTGCTCACTGACTTGCGTAACTTTTGGCTGTTCTCGTTTGTGTTTATGGTGATCGGAGTTGTGTTTATGGCTCGGGGGCTGATCAGCTGACCAGGCTGGGCCTCAGTACCTGCTGGAACGCGAACTGCCCAGGATTGAACCCATAATTCCTCGCACGATCTGCCGTCCCACCGAACTTCCCATGGCTCGAGCTGCGCTTTTTGCCATTGCCTGTGCCAGCGTCTCTGGAGGACGTCCTCGTCCACGCGATGCCGGTGTGCCTGCACCGCCCAATCCCAATTGTCCCAGCACGCTGCCCAGGCTCCAGCCGCTCGTGGGTTGCTCTTGTCCAGCTGGAAGCGGGGCGGGAGAGGCGCCAGCCTTTTGCTTCAGACGTTCGTAAGCGGATTCGCGATCCACGGCCTGCTCGTAGTGACCAAACAATACCGACTGCTGGATGATCTGGCGCTGCTGTTCGGGAGTGATGGGACCGAGCTTGCTCTGCGGCGGGAAAACCAGGGCACGTTCTACGATACCAGGCATGCCTTTTTCGTCGAGGGTGGATATCAGGGCTTCACCTACCGCCAGTTCGGTTATGGCCTTGGCGACGTCCAGCCCGGGATTGGCGCGGAACGTCTCAGCGGCGGCTTTGACTGCCTTCTGATCTTTCGGTGTGAAAGCCCGCAGCGCGTGCTGCACCCGGTTCCCCAGTTGGCCGAGCACGGTGTCAGGCACGTCCAAAGGATTCTGCGTCACCAAGTACACTCCAATCCCTTTGCTGCGGATCAGGCGCACGACTTGCTCGATGCGGTCGAGCAGAATCTTGGGTGCGTCACTGAACAACAGATGCGCTTCGTCGAAAAAGAAAACCAGCTTGGGTTTCTCGGGATCGCCAATTTCAGGCAGCTGCTCGAACAGCTCGGAGAGCATCCACAACAGGAACGTGGCATAGAGTTTCGGCGTCTGCATCAACTTGCCCGCCATCAGAATGTTGATCATGCCCCTGCCGCTGGCGTCGCTCTGCAGCAGATCTTCAAGATTCAGAGCTGGCTCACCAAAGAACTTCTCGCCTCCCTGCTGCTCAAGCGAGAGCAATCCGCGCTGAATTGAGCCCACACTGGCGGCAGAGACGTTGCCATACTGTCCCTGAATCTCCGCCGCATGCTCATTGACATATTCCAGCATCGCCCGCAGGTCTTTCATGTCCAGCAGCAGTAATCCGGTGTCGTCGGCCACTTTGAAGACAATGCTGAGCACTCCGGTTTGTGTTTCGTTGAGGTTCAACATGCGGCTGAGCAAGAGCGGTCCCATTTCCGAGATGGTGGCTCGCACTGGATGGCCCTGCTCCCCGAAGACATCCCAGAAGACCACCGGATAGCCAGTGGGTTTGTAAGCGCTGAGTTTGAGCTCCTTCACTCGCTCCTGTACCTTTGAACTGTCTCCACCGGGCTGACTGATACCCCCCAGGTCGCCTTTCACATCCGCCAAGAACACCGCCACACCGCGCTCGCTGAATTGCTCGGTCAGGACTTGCAGCGTGATGGTCTTTCCGGTCCCGGTAGCGCCGGCAATCAATCCATGGCGATTCGCCATCCCAGGAAGCAATGAAATGTCGTGTTTGCCCTTTGCAAAGGTGATCGGCTTAACAGCCATGGCTGGTCCTCATTTGTGATGCTGGGCGACTAGTTTAAATGGTTGCTGTAACGAATGCTCTTCAGGACAGGACTTCACCAATTCCTGAGGTGTTTTCTCAGTCAGTGACGCCGCTCGACGCACTCGCTTTGATCCCCAGGCAGAGCGCCGCCGCACCAGCGATCCCGGCATCGGCGCCGAATTTCGCCTCCAGCAGTGGGATTTCCGCTGCGCGCTGATTCACCGACCACTTCGGCGCCTGCTGCTGGATGTAACTGAACCAGGGATGCATCAACTCGCTGACACCGCCTCCGAAAACGATTACGTCCGGCTCCAGCACATCGATCATATTGCCCACCCAAACGGTGAGAAAATCCGCGGTCTCCTGCAAAATTTCTTTGGCCAGCGGATCGCCCCGATGCCATGCCGATCCTACGGTTTCTCCGTGGACGTTCTCAATTCGGCCGCCCGCAAGCTCGAGAATCGTGGCTCCAGCCTGTCCACCCTTTGCCACCCTCTCCCGGGCACGTCGCGCGATTCCAGTCCCCGATACCAATCCCTCGATGCATCCCGGCTTGCCACAATTGCAGTACACGGCGCCGCGATAGTCGATCGATACGTGTCCGCCTTCGGCCGCCGCGCCAGTGCGCCCGTGATATATGCGGCCATGGAGAATAATTCCGGTACCAAAGCCTGTGCCCAACGTGCCGTACAGTACGTTCTCGTACCCTTTGCCAACGCCCCAGACCGCTTCGGCGAGGCCGGCGGCATTGGCATCGTTATCCAGCAGGACATGAAGGTGGTACGCGCGCTCCACTTCCTTGGCCAGTTCGAAATTCCGCCAGCCAGGAATGTTCGGAGGATTGATGACTACGCCCCGCTTGGGATCGAGCGGACCGGGCGAAATGATGCCGATCCCCTCCACCTTTAGGCCTGGGTTTTGCGCGAACGTGGAATCGATTGCAGTGCGCACGGCCGCAAAGCCCTCTTCCGCCGTGCCCGTCGGATTCATGGGATTGCGCGTCTTAAATACCAGAGCGCCCTGATCGTTCACCAGTCCGGCAGCAACCTTTGTGCCCCCGATATCTACTCCCAGCAGATAATGAGCCACTTCTTCCGTGTCCTTTCGACGCTCCCCTATTCCGGGCACGCGACTATAGGCAACTTGCACCCGGCTGGCAAGTGGCGAGGCCAAGGAGGAGGCGCGCCGGCGCGACCTGACACAATTTGCAACTTCCTCGCACTCCGCGGATCAGATTCTTGGGACCTCACGCAGGCGAGACGCTGAATGCTATTTGAAGGCAATGAACGCAGGGAACTGGAGAAGAAGATGCGGCAGGAGCACCGGTTGCCACCCGGGCAATCGGCCACGCTGAAATGGCCGGTGCTGCACTATGGATCGATTCCGCGCTTCGATCCCGCCACCTGGGATTTCCGCCTCTACGGACTCGTGGAAGCCCCGCTTCGTTTGACGTGGGCTGAGTTCGACGCCCTTCCGAAGACCTCCGTCACAAGCGACTTCCATTGCGTCACCCGCTGGAGCCGCTTCGACAATCATTGGGAAGGTGTCGGCTTCCGCCAGATCCTTCGCCTTGTCCGGCTCCAGCCGGGTGTAGCCTTCGTCCTGGTTCATGCCGAGCAGGGATACACCGCGAACATTCCGCTCGCCGACCTCGACCGCGACAACGTCCTCTTCGCCACTCACCACGACGGCGAGCCGCTCACCCCCGAGCACGGCTATCCGCTGCGCCTGATCGTTCCCCATCTCTATGGCTGGAAGTCGGTGAAGTGGGTGCGTGGCCTGGAATTTCTCAATCGCGACATCGCCGGCTTCTGGGAGCAGAACGGCTACAACATGCACGGCGATCCCTGGAAGGAAGAGCGCTTCAGCGAGAGTCGTTAGCCGCGAGGAATGTCAGGGGCGCGAACACGACTGCGCAGTATGCCGCGCTCCGCGCGCTTGCCGAGCCGGATGCATTTCCGGCTTCGGACCTCGTCCTCCGACGGGTCGCGGCGAGCGAAGGCGTGCCGCCATTCCCGACGTATCCCGTCAAAGGTAAAGCTAGGTCCTGGTGTCGAGGTGGAAAGACTTCAGGTACGGCTCAACCGGATAGCCCTTTGCTTTCCAGGCTGCCAGTCCACCCCTGAGGAATTTGATCCTGGTGAAATGCAGAGACTGCGCTCGATGCAAGACAGCTCGACTGGTTTTATCACCAGGGCAGGTGCAGTAAATGACAGCATCTTTATCGTTCGGGATGAGGGATGGACTCTGAAGCAGCTCTTTTGGTGGAATCCTGGTTGCGCCAGCGATAATCTCGGAATCGGCCAACAAATCCAGGGGCTGGCGAACATCAAAAAGTGGTAACTTTTGATTCGAGGCCAACAATGCATGGAGAGCCTCTGGTGTAATGCTATGCAGCTCCAGCTCCCGCATATCTCTCCTGCGTCTGATCCAAATTACAATCACCAGGCACAATCCCGCAAGGCAAATGCCAATTAGCGTAAGGGACATCCGCTCTTCCTCCTCAACAGGCTCTGGTAATCAGATTCTCGCGGCGCACGAGAGGATTCTGCAACGGACGTACCATCTGATCCCAAATCGTTTAGCTCCTTTAGCTTCAGGGTTTTTGCAGGCTGGTAATGCGTTCTTCAAGACCAAGCGTCTTCAATACCCCAGGAGATGCCTCTTCGATGGCGAGCGGCTCGTGGCACGTGCTGCAATCCTGCGTAATCGTTGCCTTCTGATCGGAGGTGGAGTGCGAGCCGTCGTGGCAACGGAAGCACCCCAAGAAATCGGTGTGTCCGAGATTGTTGGGATACGTGCCCCAGGTGACCTTGAGTTCGGGAAACACATTCCGATTGTAGATTGCGGCAATCTCAGCGCCAGCCTTCGATATATCCTTGCCGCGCTGCGACGAGGTGACCGGGTCGCTTTGCCGGTAATACTCGGCTAATCCCGCCGGGATCATCCGCGAAGCCTCTTCGTTACTGGAATAGTTCGCCTTGAGCAGTTCCACCGCCTTCTTTTTTATAAAGGGCAGGGTTGGAGAAATGTTTCCCAGCCCCATGGCTCGGTCGACGGCGCGCTCCGGAAGCTCAAAGGTGTGGGTTGGACGGTTATGGCAATCGACGCACTGCATCTGATAGCGCGGTAGATTCGCGACAGACTGCGCGGTTGAGCCATCCGCCAAGAACGTTCGGGACTCGCCGGTACTCTGGTTCCGGTACTCCACCCAGGGAATGGTCTGACGCTTGGCATCCGCAGCTGCGTAATGGATTTCAACTCCGGGGCCGAAGTGTTTCCCGTGAATGCCGCCAAGCTCTCCCCCGCCCGTAAGAATCATCAAAACCGTCTGTGTCTGAGTGTTGGCCGCGTCGTCCTGGAAGTGGAAAATCACACGTAGCTTTACGGCGTCAAATTTTTGCGGCCAGTGACACTGCTCACAGGTGTCGCTGGCGGGGACAAGACGATTGCTTTCCATGGCGGATTCAATCGGGTAGTGGACACGATGGAAAACCACGTCCATCAACTGCCGCGTGCCGGCTTTCTTGCTTTCCACCCAGCCAACAGCACCGGGGGAAACGTGGCAATCCACGCACTCCACTCGCGCGTGCGGCGATTTTTCGTGGGCGGTAAATTCCGGTTTCATGACGTGGCAGCTCTGTCCGCAGAACTGCGGCGTCTCCATATGCTGAACAGCACGGTAGGTGCCCTGGGTCCCAATCACGATGTTGACCGCGGTGGTCGCCGCGAAGAAAATCGCGAACCTCCGAATGTAGGTTCGCCGGTCAGCGGTCGCCAGGAGCGCTTGCTCGGCGCGTTCAATGCGCCGCCGGGCAAGGAAAACCCCAAGCGCGATCAATATCAGGCCTAAGACGAAAATAACCGGGATGAAAATAAAAACCACAATCCCGATGTAGGGGTTGCTGGCATGTCCACGAAGTTGGATCGGCAGAACGAAGAGCCAGGAAAACCCGGCGGTGGTCACCAGCGCCACGCCCAGCATGCTGACCCAGTGACTGGTAAGCAGTACAAGTATGGGCCGCTTCGGATCTTCGCTCATGCAATCCTCCCATGATGGCCAACGCCACCGGCCCCCGGTTGGCAAACCAGGGACAAACTGGCAATTGCCAGCGCCAGTAGGCCCACTGCCCGACTAAGAGCAACCGGGATGCCAGGAATGATCCTTCAGATAGTCGTGCTAAGCCTTTCCCAACTGCGAGGCTAGTCTAATACGTCCGGTCTGTTAGACAGCAGCCGGCGAGCAGCTGTCGCTTGCCAAATTGGTTGTACTCCATGTTCTTGAGACTGCGGGGCAAGCTGGGTGCCGCGCCGTGGAGGGCGTTGCGAAGAGTGTTGTGTCCAGAATTACAAAGACTGGTGGAGGCGGCGGGAGTCGAACCCGCGTCCGAAGCGGCTGCCAGTAAAGAGCCTACATACGTAGTCGCATTCCCGCTGCGGTTGCCCGCAACTTTCGCCGCTCGCGGTCAGAACGCGACAAGAAACGCGAGCCGCTAGC
>DASPRM010000085.1 GCA_035624455.1 Terriglobales bacterium | reverse complement strand
CTCACTCGTCTAAGCGATTCTTCCTGTTTATCAGGGTCGAGTTTCTCGGCCACGCTGCCACTCCAGATGACCTTATTGGCACGTGCATCCACCAACTCCAGCAGGAGCGTGCCCTTCGATACCAAGGGCGCCATGCCGCCTGACGGGCCGGCCGCCCCAACCCACATGCCGCTGTCAATCGAGGGCGGCAGGCCGCTGTAAGTGGGCAAAATCGGTGTGCCCGCGGGTGTGTTGACTCCAAAGTCGATTCCGCCTACGGCGGCGACAATCAGGTCTCCCCCCTGCTCGGTTTTCTTTAGACCTTTTGATTTGAGGTGTTCATCGATGGTACCCACCACGTGGCGGTAGAGGAGCGGTCGTGAGGGAGGCATGCCAGGAGGCGCCCAGGTGTATGTGGCATACTTGGAAAAATCTACCGACTTGTCATAGCCGACCTTGACCTTCTGGGGTAAGGCGACACTAGAACATGCCGTCAACGTCAACAGAGTCCAGAGTAGAAATTTGAGCTTCCTGCCCTTCTGGCCGGGTTCCCGGCTGTAACGTCGCAGGCGCCCAACTCCGGCGCGCCAGCAGGATGAAACCACTCTCGACTCCATCATCGTTTTCATATCAGGCATCCTCCAATCTCGTAGCGTCCCGCCTCAGTCGGAGCGTCCTGCTTCCGACTGCTTTCCGTCCCGTCTGTACACCGCGACCTTCTTGTCAGCTAAAGTGTGGGTGAGAATACTTCCGTCGTCCGAGACAGTCCACCGGTCCGTATAGCTGTACGTTTGCGTCCCCATTGCATCCTGGAATCCGCGGGTAGCGATCACCAGCTCACTCTTGACCCACCGCGCCCTGTAATAGACTCGGTCAACCTTGGTCTTGTACCGCTCTCGCTCCTTCCCGTCCGCGATCAGTACGCCGGCATATTTGAGCACGCCATTCTCGATGTATTGGTACCTCAGCTGCGGTCCGGTTTGCTCAATCTTGAGTGCGGCGCTTGAAGAACTGTAGGGGGCAGTGGTTTTAGTGGGATCAAGGTTCCACGTCCCCGAGAAGTTAGGTGTCACGGCCTGGCCGGGCGACGCCGAGGCGAGCAGGCCCACAATCACAACTTGTAGTGCGCACCATAGCAAAGAGGACATCGATGAGCTCCACAGAGTTCTCTACCAAGGGTTCCCAACGACATGAGAGGCCCCACTGCATCTGCTGTTGCCGCCTCGACTCCGACTCACGGCATTGCTGGGTTTATGCACGGGCGCTACTCGCCCCGCAAAGTAATCGTACGAAAGAGGGCCTGCTTGTCGAAACTGTCAAGTCTTCTAGGTAACCACTGACTCCGTCTTAACCGTGAAGCCTGCAACAAAATAGTGAAATCAGCAGCGACACCTGGCTGACATTATTGCCAGTATCCTGCCTTCGCTGCGAATGCCATGGTTTCGGTTTCCGGAGGTAAAAGCGGACATGTCGAATTTCAGAATCCTGCTGGCAGCCGTGTCCGCGATCGTGCTGTTCTTGTATGGGCTTGAGGCATTCAGCCGCGAGATTCAGACGGTGGGCGGAGTGACTTTGCAGAAGTGGCTCGGACGGCTCACCGAGAGTCGCTGGCGCGGTGTGGTGCTGGGAGCGCTGGCGACAGCGATTGTTCAATCCAGCAGCGCGACCACGGCGCTGACGGTGGCGCTGGTCGATGCGGGGACTATGTCGTTTCGGTCGAGCCTGGGCGTTCTGCTGGGAGCGAACATTGGAACGACGTCGACCGCCTGGCTGGTCTCGCTGAAGCTGACGTCGATTGGACCGTTCTTCATCGTTCTTGGCGCGCTTCTGAGCGCGCTTCCGACTCGGTTCAAGATGCTAGGGAAAGCCGCTTTCTATTTTGGGTTCATTTTCTTCAGCCTTGACGTTGTGAGTTTTACGCTAAAACCGTTGGCACAGAATCCACTTTTTGCGGAAGTGCTTAGCCGATCGAGCACACCGCTGATGGGAGCGCTGGCGGGAATGCTGGTAACGGCATTGGTTCAGTCGAGCAGCATAACGACGGGTCTCTGCATTCTGCTGGTGCAGCAGAACCTCCTGGCAGGAACAGCGGCGATTCCCATTGTGATTGGGGCAAACATTGGGACGACGGCGACCGCACTGGTAGCCAGCATTAAAATGCAGAAGACCGCGCGACGTGTGGCGGTAGCGAATCTCTGCTTCAACACGTTTGGGGTAGTGCTGTTCCTGCCGTTCCTAGGGCGATTCGCGGTGAAGGTGACGGAGTTTGCCAGCGATCCCGGGATGGCGGTCGCATGGGCACAGTTGGTCTTCAACATAGTGATGACGCTGGCGGTGCTGGTTCTGCTGCGGGTATTCCAGGCAAAACTTTTCGGCCCGGCAATGGGGACATTGGTCTCCGAACCACATTCCGAGTGATTTCTCCGCCAACGTGCGCGGCAGCTTTTGGATAATCGCGTAATTACTGGCCGCCTTCATTTTCTGGGCGGGATCGCCTTGCTGGATTCCTTTCTGGTACAAGGACGGCTACTCGGGGATCATGTGCTGCCTGATGGCATACTTGAGTAGCTCGGCGTTGCTTTTTACACCAAGCGCCGCCATCATGCGGTACTTGTG
>DASPRM010000084.1 GCA_035624455.1 Terriglobales bacterium | reverse complement strand
GGCGGAGCAGGCGGCGCGGCTGAACGACAATCTACCCGAAGTTCATTTTGCTTTGGGCTCGGTCTATGGCGCTACCGGAAAATCGACAGAAGCAATCGCCGAATTGCAGCGAGCCTTGCAACTGGCGCCTAACTCGGATGAAGGCTACCGCCGCTTGGCGGACGCTTACCGCGCCGCGGGACGAAAAAATGAAGCCCTCGATGCTTATAAGAAGGCGATCAGCGTTAATTCCTATTACTGGTACAACTACCTGGCGCTGGGCAACGCGTATCTGAGTTTTGGCGATTACGACAACGCCCTGGAAGGCTATAAGAAGGTCATCGAACTTGCGCCCAAGAATGCGGTCGGCTATTCCGACACCGGCATCGTCTACTTCCAGAAATCGCAGTGGAACGAGTCTATTCCCTGGTTCCAAAAAGCTCTGGAGGTGGATCCCAATTATCAGATCGGTTACTCCAATCTGGGCACAGCTTACTTTTACCTGAAGCGCTATGAAGACTCGGTAAAGATGTTTGAAAAGGCGGTAGAGCTCAGCCCTAACCAGGAACAGGCGGTGGGAAATTTGGCAGATGCTTATCGCTGGTCAGGGCAGAAAGAAAAAGCGAACGCTGCCTACGATAAAGCCATTGCCCTCGCCCAAAAGGAACTGCAGGTTAATCCTCGTCAGGCGGACGCACTCCGGCACGTGGCGCTTTACTACGCGAAGAAAGGTGACGATTCGCTGGCGCAAAACTTTCTCCGGCGTGCCCGCTCGGTCGACGCCAACGACGTTGACCTGTTGTACACAGAGGCCGTGGTGGACACCTTAGGCAACCGCTCGCAGGAAGCGATTCAAGCTCTCAAGACGGCTTGCGAAAAAGGCTTCCCGGTCAGCATGATTACCAACGATCCAGAATTCACTTCCCTGGCAAACCAGCCGCAGTACCAGAGCCTCGTAAAGCAGTACACGCAACAAGCTCGCAAGTAGCCAGGTCACCTGGCTTCCAGACAGAACTCCACAGCCCTTAGGCAAGGCACCAAAATGAAACTACCCTCCGAAGAGGGCAGTTTCATCAACCGACTTAGATTACAGAAGACTAGCTGCGCTTGCCGTAGCGGCGGCGAATCACTACCAGCACGCCTGAGCCCAGCAGAAAAGCACTCATGGGTTCGGGAACGTTGGCGACGCCCTGGGCCGTCGTACCGTCCGGCCACGGCCCACAACTCGTCGCACCCGCAGGGCAGTTCATATTAATGAATAAGTGCCCGCAGCCTTCGTCATCATCCTCATCCCCCTGAGAATTGTCATCCCCCTCCTCGGAGCAGTGGTGGAAATCCGGGACTCCCGGAGGACCGGAGATGAAAACGTCCAGAAGATTCCCGGACAGATTCGTAACCACGCACTTGCTGAATACATCTCCCGTGGTGCAATCAACTTGAGTGTGATCGATGTGGGTCGTGCCCGTATTGACCGTAAAATCGAGGTTAGTCAGTGTGTGCCCGGTTTCGTTGCAAAAGTTGAATATATTCTTGCTCGGATCCGAGGAGTTGAAGTTCAGTTGGGGAAAGACGTTGGTGTTAAGGATCGTGTCCCTAGGGAACTGGCAAGGAGAGCCGCCGGGGTTAAAGCCTGGATCAACAACCGGGTCCGCAAGGGCCGCTGGGGCCGCAATAATTCCAAGCAAGAATAGAACTGTTAGACAGACGACGATTCTCCTCACACTCCACCTCTCGTGACTTTGGCTGGGTTGCTATTCAGCAAGTAAAAGCCCACTCGCGTCTGATGCAAAGTACGATTAACCCCCATCATTTCTTGCCTCTACATCGATTTCCACGACTGCCCTGAAAGTCGGGCACTCCCGAAAGCGGCACTTTATTGCACACCTTTGGGCAGCAACATTCCCTCTTCGGAACGTCACATTCCCAGTTGGCGTCCGAATCAGCACCACCGATTGTGCGTGCTGTTCGTCGCCCTGAATAAGGAGAACTCCGCGATTTACCTGAACTATTTCCTGGCGGAGCCGCGAATGCATGGGGACTACCCGAGTCCGGCTGTAATCTTGGGGCATCTTTGCCGGTTTTTTCCGTGCGTCACCAGTTGAATACCCCTCCGGGCGTCACGGTACTTGCGTAATCTCCCTTCGATAGCCCGACTGGACTATGTTCTATTTTCCCTCCCCTGCGGGTACCTGCGAGAGGTGTCGCCGAAATCTGGCGGTTTTGCGAGGAAGCAATGGTTCCAGAAATGATAGGCCGCTTTAAGGTCGAAGCCGAAATCACGCAGCATCCCTTCGGATCTGTGTACAAGGGCTTCGATCCCAAGTTCCACCGCCCGGTGGCCCTTCGTACTTTTCGTCTGGACGTACCCTCCCCCCAAGCCCAGCAGCAGCTTCGCCGTTTCCAGGCCGAAGCGCGCACGGCCAGTGCCCTCAGCAGTCCGAATATTGTGAGCATCTATGGTGGCGGCGAGGATCAAGGCTGCTTTTTCGTAGTCATGGAATATGTCGAGGGCCTAACTTTGCAAGCCATGCTGCTCGGGCGCAGCGAGGTTTCCACCGGCGACCTGGTGGACATGACTCGTCAGGCCTGCCTGGCTTTCGACCACGCGCAATCGCACCGCATGGTTCATCCCAACCTGCGTCCGGCCAATGTGATGATCGAGTGGGACGGCAGCGTAAAAATCATGGATTTTGGCGTCCCCAAGCCGGCTCCCGCCGAGCTGGCCGAGACGACTCCGCTGCCCGACATCTATCACTATCTCTCCCCAGAGCAGGTTAAGGGTGAGCCGGTGGATGTGCGCTCCGCGATGTTCAGCTGGGCCGCCATCCTCTATGAGCTGGCCACAGGCATTAAGCCGTTTTCGGGCGGCACGCCCGGGGAAGTGACCGGCAAAATTCTGGAGTACATGCCGGAACCGCCGCGGGACCTGAAGCCGATGCTGGGTCCTGGAATCAGCCACGTGATCATGAAGGCTCTGGCAAAGTCGCCGGCAGATCGCTATCAGACGGGCGCCGAGTTGGTTCACGAAATCGAGAACCACAAGAATTTCGGACGAGCCGAGACCATGGCTTCGCGAGTGGCCGCTCCGGTCAGCGAGCCGAATGTAGAAGCCGGCATCGCCCCTGTCCCGGTAAGTTCGGGAACGGCGCGGACACAATCGGGCATGGATTTGCTTCAGAGCTCGCTCGAGACATTCTCCGACCCGGGTAATGGAGCGGCGGCTGGGCGGACGCAGGCGCCCGCGCTCGAATTCAAGAATCTGGAATTCAAGAATCCGGTTCCGGCGGAAGCAGCAGCGCCAGCGCCCAAGGCGCCTGCTCCTCCGGCTGCGCCTCCAGTGATCGTCCAGGGTCAGGTGTTTCCGGCGGTGACAGAGCAGCCCTCCGCACAGGACCGCACGGCCGAGCGCGCCGCTTCGCCGCCTTTCCCCAGGCCAACGTTACGGCCCATGTTGCCCACGCTGCCGCCGCTGCCGCCCCAGCAGAAGCAGTTTTTGATGTATGGCGGTGGCGCGGTGCTGCTGTTTCTGGTGATCACCAGCGTTGCCGTGCTGGGATTCCACGGCTCGAAGAAGCCGGCAGCATCTCCCGCTCCGGAATTGGTCAGCGTGACCCCGGTCACGCCGCCTCAGGTGGATACAACCGCGGTAGAGCAGGAAGCGCAGACGCCCGAGGTGGTCCGCAGCAAAGATCCCAACCCCAAGAAGAACAACAAGCGCGCAAAGGTGGTAGCAGTGGCCACCCCCGCGCCGGTGGTCACGACCGGAGAAGTGTCGATCAGCTCCAACCCTGCTGGCGCTCAGATTCAGATTGATGGCCGTACGGATCCCAGCTGGGTGACGCCTTACACGGCCGCCGGGCTCAACGGCGGTTCGCACACCGTGACACTCTCCAAGAGCGGCTACGCAGCGCAATCGCAGGTCGTCCAGGTGGTTGCTGGCGGCAGTTCCTCGCTGTCCCTGAAATTAGCTGAGCTGTTCGCCACCATCTCATTCGCCAGCGAGCCTGCCGGGGCCAGCATCGCCATCGACGGCAAGCCCACGGGTAAGACCACGCCGGCGCAGATCAATGTCGAGAAGGGACATCACACCCTGACGTTCAGCAAGGCCGGTTATTTCGATGCCGCCTCCACCGCCGATCTCGCCGCCGGTCAGAATTTCCATGTCTCGCCCACGCTGCAGGCCATGGGCGACACAGAGAGCATCAAAGTGACCGGCAAATTCAAGAAGGTCTTTGGTGGCGGGGTGCCTGAGGGAATGGCGTCGATCGAGGTGAAGACGATGCCGCGTGGGGCGCGCATCGAAGTGAATCACCGCATGCTCGACAAGCCCTCGCCGGCGGAGTTCTTCGTCACTCCCGGCAACTATCAAGTCACGGTGTTCATGACCGGCTATAAACCCCTGGAGAAGATGGTATCGGTGGAAGCGGGCTCGAAGGTGGTGATTACGGATAATCTGGAGCGGTAGGTTTAACGAATCGAGAGCCACCCTTCCTCGCCCCCGCCTTTCTTTCCTTAGCCTTCCATGCTAGATTTAATGGGAACGGCGCTGTGCAGGGCATTGTCCGCTGCGCTCCCTCCCTATAGATTTCTAGGTACTACCGGCTGGCTCTGAACATCTTTTCCTCCGGGTGAGCAGTGCGGCTGCATGGATTGGATGGGTATGGCTGCGTCTCCTTCGGCTGCACGAATTGGCAAGTACGAGGTGCTCGACGTCATTGGGGAAGGTGGGATGGGTGTGGTCTATAAGGCCATCGATCCCCAGATCGGACGTCTGGTGGCCATCAAGCGGATGATGGTCCGCTTCTCCAACGATCCTCAACTGCAGCAGAGATTTCAGCGTGAAGCCCGCGCCGCCGGAACCCTGCAGCATTCCAACATCATCGTCATCTATGACCTTGGCGAGGACGGGGAAAATCCATACATCGTTATGGAGTACGTGGATGGGGAATCGCTGGAGAAGATGATAAACCGGCGAAAACCGCTCTCCACGGCCCAGAAGCTGGACATCATCATCCAGGTCTGCGATGCGCTGCACTACGCCCACCAGCACGGCATCGTTCATCGCGACATCAAGCCCGGCAACATAATCCTGCAGCCCAACGGCAAGGTGAAGCTGCTGGATTTCGGCATCGCGCATACCCTTGACAAAGCGCTCACCCAGACCGGCCAGATCATTGGCACTCTCAACTACGTATCCCCCGAGCAACTCAATGGAAGTCCGGTCGACGGCCGCGCCGATATTTTTGCCACCGGCATCGTTCTCTATCAGCTGCTCACCTACGAGCTGCCTTTCGACGCTCCCGAAACCGTCACCATCATCAATAAGATTCTGCGCGAGCCCGCGCCATCATTGCGGACTCGTCTGGCCGATTACCTGCCGGAAATGGACGAAATCCTCGATAAGGCATTAGCCAAGGATTACGCCCAGCGTTATCAATCGGCACAAGACTTCGCGCTCGACCTGTCGCGGGTGAAGGCGACCCTGGAGCGCGAGACCATCGATCATTCCCTGGAGCTGGCGCGGGAGGCCATTGTTTCGTCTGATCTCGCCAGGGCCAAAGATCTGCTGGCCGGCATAGTCAAGGTCGATACTCAGCATCCCGCGGCCAAGCAGATGCTGCGTGATGTGCAGCAATTGATCGAGCAGCAGCAGTGCCGCGAGCGCGTGCATGAGTTGCGAACGGAAGCCGAGCAGGCTCTCTCTGAGAAGCACCTGGATGTCGCGCTGGAACGCATTAATGAGGCTATCCGCCTCAGCAAGACCGACCCGGATTTGCTGAGCTTCCGCGAGACCGTACAGCAGGCGATGTTGCGCAAATCGCAGGCCGCCAAGCTGGTGCAGGCAGCCGACATCGCACGCGAAGCCGGGGAACTGGACATGGCCCGCAAGGCCATCGAGGAAGCGCTTCATACCGAGCCGCAGGACACCAAGGCGAAAATCCTGCATGCCAGAATTCTTACCGAGCTAGGACAGCAGACCCGCCAGCAGCAGGTTCGGCAACTGCTGGGAAGCGCGCGCCTGAAGATCAGCTCGCGCAATTTCACCGCAGCCCAGGAACTGATTCAGCAGGCGGAATTGCTCGATCCTTCCAATCCGGAAGTAGTGGCGGTGAAAGAGCTGGTGGAAACCGGCAGGGCGCAGGAGGCTCGGCAGCAGGAGATCGAGCACCGGGCAGAGATGATTCAGCGCGCCCTGGATACCTCCGAGTTTGATTCAGCTTGTCGTGAGGCTAAGCAAGCCCTGCAAGAATTTCCCGCTGAGCCTGTGCTGGTGCGCCTCAGCGCCACTGCCGAGAGCCGCCGCGAAATGGCGGAACGGGATCGCCAGATCGAACTCTGGGCAAGGGAGGCCCGGCGTCTCCTGGAGGAGGGAAAATCCGCCAAGGCGCTGGACGTCGTCTCCAGCGCGTATCGCAAATACCCGACAGACCCGCGCATTCAGGTTTTGGTCGCGCAAGTAAATGCGAGTTCCGCTCCCCCAGCTCAGGTCTCGACGCCAGACCGCGCGCGCGGTGATTCCGACGCGACCGCGGTGAGCGTGCTGAGTGTCCGTACTCCTGTGCCGCAGAAAGCTCCGATTCGCCCTGAGGATCTGGATACCGGGGAGCACACCCCCATTGCGCCAAAGCCACCGGAGCCTGCCCCAGTTCGCAGCGCGAGCAGCGTAGCCATAGGAAACGCACCAGCGGAACCGTTAATCAGTGCGCCGCCACCAGTTTCTGTACCGGTGACACCTGCGATTCAGCCGACACCGGCGCCCACATCAAGGCACGCTTCAGAGCCAGCGATTGCTGCGCCCTCTTCTGTTCCCATGACGGCATCCGCCGGGTCTTCTCCCCGACTACAGGTAGCGGCCCCGGCAGGGCAGATGACATCTGCCGCACCGAAGCCGGTTGCCACTGCAATTGGTGTGCCCGGCAAGAGCCGTATGCTTGTGATCGGTGCCGCGGCTGCATTGTTGGTGTTGGTGGTCGCTCTGGTTGCGCGCCGCGGTCCCGCCAAGCCGACTCTTTCATCACTGGAAATCAATGCCGTGCCCTGGGCCAGGGTGATGGAAGTGAAGCCGTCTTCGGGAAAAACGATCCAGCTCAATGAAGCAACGCCAGTCCGCTTGTCCTTGCCGCCGGGCGATTATCAAATTCGCATGACCGGGCCCAACGGGGACGAATACTCGGGCACGATTCACATCGAGCAAGATCGGCCTGCGGTGTACTCACATGAGTTTTCCGCAGTGGATGTTTATAGAATTCTCAATGCCTACTAAGCGCGCAATTCTGGTCGCTTTGGCTTGCCTCGCCATCAGCCTGCCTGCGGCAGCCAAGAGCAAATCGAAAGACCTGATGAAGGACGGCCAGTCGGCGCTGGAGTCCGGCAACGCCGAACTTGCTGAAGACTACTTCTGCCAGGCCGCGCAGGAAGATCCCAAGAATAAGAAAGCCGTGAGCAAGTGCGAGGAACTGCGCCAGAAGAACGACCAGGCCCGCGCGGCTGATGCCGCGTTCCTGAAGCAGGGTCAGGCGCTTTTCCAGCAAGGCAGCTACGAAGCCGCAGCAGAGCAGTTCAACAAAATCAAAACTTCCAAGTATCAATCCGCCAAGAAGGAGTGGATGGATAAAATAGCGGCCCTCCGCCAGCATGCTCGGGAGAAGGAAGAAGCAGACAAACAGAAACGCTCTAAACAGGAAGAGCAGTCGAAGCAGGCTGCGCAACAGGAAGAAAAAGAGGCCAACTTCCTTCGCCAGGGTATCGACGCTTATGACAAGAACAACTTCGTAGAGTCGAGAAGCCTGCTGGTCATGGTGAATGGGTCTCACAAGGGAGAAGCACAAACCTACATCACCAAGATTGATGCTTACCTGAAAGCCTTTGCTGAGGGCTGGAAATACGAGAGAGATGGAAACTACAAGCAAGCCCTCGCCAGCTATCGCAAGGCCGAATCCATCAAGCGGAACGGACCCGACAACGTAGGCCAGCGGATCGCGCGGGTCCAGGGGATCATCGCCAAAAGCAACAGCCCAACCCCGCCTGAGACTCCAACACCCCCCACTGCCCCTGTGGATGAAGGGGCTCTGGTTGCAGGCATCCAGGATTTTTATAAGGGTTCTTACGACACCGCCGAAGCCAAGCTGTCGAATTACTCCAGCCCTTCGGAGTTGAGAGTGGCGCTGGCTCACTTTTATGCTGGAGCCTCGAAGGTCACCCGCTATTACCTTGCGGGGGCAACTCCGGATCAGAAATCGCTGCTGGATAGTGCTGTGGCTGAATTCAAAATCGCCCGCCGCGCGGGCGGCTTTTCACCACCGCCCGGCGTTGTGTCGCCGAAAATTCTCGCCGTGTATGACGGCGTAACCCCATAGCAGCACCTGTACTACAGGCCAAGCCGCCGGTTCCTACCCCGAATTCCTGATTCCAATCATTCCGAAATCCGTTAACAATTGAGAAGAAAACAACCAAGCAATTAACAGGAGTTCAGGCATAAAAGGAATGCTCAGGTTCTCGACTCAATGCCCGCAGTGCCGCACCGGCGAAAAAATGTATCGCTCTCGCCGCAAGAGCTTTTTTGAGTGGTTATTTCTTTTGTGTACCTTCCTGCGTGCTGTCCGCTGCCACTACTGCAACAAGCGTTACTATGTTCCGCGTTTTTTTCATGTACCTGGGTTACCACACCGCCGGCGGCGCCGCCGGGTGCAGGAAAACTACTCCGACGAAAAAGCAATTCAAGCCAGGGAGGCTCCGAATCGCGTGACGGACCACTCTGTTCCCAGCGCAGGATCGGTATCAGGAGCGCGGCAGACTGTCTTACTTGGCTGACTCAGCCACCGACAAAGGGCGGGCTCCGGTTTTTTCCGCCAGTGCATTGAACGCAGCTACCTCCTGAGCTTTGAGTTCCGCCCATGCCTGTAACTGCGAGTTGAGGACAGCCAAGGTCTCGGCAAAAACCTGCTGCGCCTGTTCGGTCGGCGAAGCATCTGCCGAATCCACTATCGCCAGTTGATCGCCGAGGATGCGGTTCAGCGAGCGCAGACTCTTCCCCACCGGCCTGGGGGGATCCTCTACGCCGAGCAGATCGGCGATCTTGTGATCCAGCGAATTCGCCTGTTCACGTAGTTGATCAGCGCTGCTGATCTGCTTAATCTGCGATCTCAGTCTTTGTCCCTCAAGCACCGCCTCGTAATCCCGGCTCATGGCTTGCGAAATCTGCATTTCCAGATCGAATTGCTGTTTCAATTCCGCGGCGGAAACCTGCACGCGCGGATCCATGTCAATCCGCAAGCGCTGACTGTAAGGCCGGCCGCCGGTCTCGAATCTCAGCTCGTATTCTCCAGGCAGCACCAAAGGTCCCAAGGGGAGCGCGGGCGTGTCCTGGCCATAAGCAACCGCACCGGAGTACTCGTGATACACAGCGGGAGGACTGGGATATCGCAGATCCCAGACTAGGCGGTGCATTCCCGAGGTCTTCGCCAGCGGAGGCCGCGGACGCAGCCAATCCTGGGTAAAGGGCGGGGGCAGGTCGGGGACTTCGACAGCATCGCTGCTGGAAAAGCGGCGGACGAGATTGCCGGAGCTGTCCAGGATGGAAAGCACAACCTCTCCCTGAACCTGGGTGGAAGCGCCGAGGTAATAGTCGATCAAAGCGCCCGGGGGCGGATTCTCACCCGCCGGCTCCTCTTTCGGCAGGGGCGTGTCGCGATTTACGTTGTGCCGCATCCGGATGGCGTTTTGTGGCTGGAAGAGGAAGGTGTCGGTCGTAGAGAGTTCGGGACGCACCTGCCTCAGCGGCGTGAGATTATCCAGTATCCAGAAAGACCGACCGTGCGTGGCGATCACCAGGTCGTCGCCCTTGACTACCAGGTCGTGCACCGGCGTGACCGGCAGGTTCAACTGCAGCGGCTGCCAGTGATCGCCATCGTCAAACGAAACATAGACACCAAGCTCCGTCCCCGCGTATAGCAGACCTTGGCGCGCGGAATCCTCCCGCACTGCATGAACGTATGCAGGCGCTTCGATTCCGTCGCTCACCTTCTGCCAGGTCTGTCCAAAATCGCGCGTCCGATAGATGTAAGGCCGGTAGTCGTCGAGACGATGGCGGTCAACCGCGACGTATGCCGTGCCCGCATCAACGCGAGAAAGATCGATCACGCTGATGCGGCTCCAGTCTCCCAGGCCAGGGGGCGTGACGTCGCGCCAAGTCTTGCCTTCATCGCGCGTAAGTTGGACAAGGCCGCTATCGGTTCCAACCCAAATCAGTCCCGGCTGAATCGCTGACGCCGCGATCGAGTAAACCACACCATAGCCCTGGCGTTTCGCGTTCGCTACGGTCGGCGGCGTGGACGGCGGCGGCTCTTGCGCTCTGCCCGTCAGGTCTGGACTGATGCGCTGCCAACTCTGGCCGCTGTTGCTGGTTTTCAACACATACTGTGCGCCGAAGTAGAGCACATGCGGATTCTGCGGAGAAAATATCAGCGGCGACGTCCACGAGAACCGCAGCTTCTTTTCCGGCATGGTCAGCTCGAAGGTGTTGCCCACCACCGGGGAGATGTCCTGCGACTGTCCGGTGCGTTTGTCGAAGCGGAACAATTGGCCATAGGTGTCGCCGCCATAAGCGATGTCAGGATCCGCGGGATCGGGC
>DASPRM010000083.1 GCA_035624455.1 Terriglobales bacterium | reverse complement strand
CCGCCCCTGCAAATTATGACTTTGCCCAACATCTCCTGGAGGGCCGATTGCGGAAATGGCGGGTCTCGAAAATTGTTCGAGCGGCAATGTTTGCTTTCAGATCTTATAGCCGACGCTTCGCGGGCTTGCCAGCTTCGGGTGAATTCGGCGACGGCCTTCATCGAGCCGAGGCGGGCACGGTCCCGATGATCTAGGCCTCGCGCATTGTTTCGATCAAGACGATGCCGAATAGCACGAAGCCGGCGCCGAGAACCTGTGGTAACGACAGCGGTTCGCCTAGGAAGACGAAGGCCAGCGCTGCACCAAACACCGGCATCAGATGCACGAACTGCCCGGCGCGCGCGGGCCCGATGTCGGTCACGCCATACGACCAGAACAGGAAGCCGATCACCGAGCCGAAGATAGCGATATAGAAGGTTCCAATCAGCACCGGAAACGACAGGTGGAGCTGATTTCCTGATGCAGCAACCAGCATAAACGGCAGCAACATTGGCAGCGCAACGGCAATGCTGAACACGAGCGTCACCATTTGCGGTAGATCCGCAGGGCGACGGCGAAGTAGTAGCGAATAGCCAGCCCATACGGCAACGGCAACGAGCATCCACAGATCGCCGGTGTTGAAGCCTGTCGACCTAAGCACGCCCAGATCCCCGCGCGTGATGAGAATGGCAGCCCCGGCCATCGATAGTAGCACGCCGGTGGATTCCCATGCCGTCGGCCGTTTCCAACCGGCAAGGCTGGCGCCGAGAAGAATGACGACCGGTGAGAGCGAGAAGGTCAATAGGGCGTTGGTTGCCGGCGTGTGCTGCAGGGCCAGGTACACGAGGGGATGGAATAAGGCAATCCCGGTTGCGCCAAGGCCGGCAATCAGCCTCCATTCGCGAAACGCCACATGCGCGTGGCTCGCAATTTCGCGCCAGACGAAGGGGGCGAAGACGAGAAGTGAGATGAGCCAGCGGAAGAAGGTCAGTGCTACGGGGTTGACGTCGTCGCGCAGTGCGCGACCGACGACAAAGCTGCCTGACCAGAACAGCGCTGCCAGCGTCAACGCCAGGATGGGGAAGCGTAGCAGCGACGGCACGCCGGTCTTGCCGTGGTTCAAGAATTGTGCAGGCGCGGTGTTGGTCATGATGGCACCTATCGAGCGGAGTTATTGCATCCGATGGTGCCGGAAGCCCCGCGCGAAAGGCTTTGACATGGGCCTGATTTATCCTTGAAATATTTTTGATTCTCCGACAACGCCGGGCATCGCGCCGGTTGGGGAGGGCTGCTGTGATATTCCAGTTCAGTGGATATTCGATCGACATTGATCGTCGCGAGTTGCGGTGCGGCGCCAAGTTGATCGAAATCGGGCCGCAGGTCTTCGATCTGCTTGTCTACTTGATCCGCAACCGTGATCGGGTGGTCAGTAAGGATGACCTGCTAGACGCCATCTGGGAAGGGCGCGTCGTTTCCGAATCGACGCTCACCAGCCGTATCAATGCGGCCCGGCGCGCGATCGGCGACACCGGCGCCAGCCAAACCTTAATCAAAACGATTGCCCGCAAAGGGTTTCGCTTCATCGGTGAGGTCGAAGAGGGAAAAAAGGTATCGCCGCGGGCTTTGGCCGATGACGCCAAGGCAGCTGCTGGAGAACTGCGCCAGGAGATTCAATTCTGTACCACGTCCGACGGAGTTCGCATCGCCTACACCGCAGTTGGCAATGGACCTCCACTCGTCAAGACAGCGAATTGGCTCAACCATTTAGAGTACGATTGGCAGTGTCCTATTTGGAGCCATTTGCTGCGCTCGTTGGCCAGCAGGTACCGGCTTGTTCGATACGACGAACGCGGCAACGGCCTGTCCGATTGGGATGTGTGCGATATTTCCTTGGATGCGTTTGTGAACGATCTTGAGACAGTTATTGACACGGTCGGATTGAAGAAGTTCCCTCTCCTGGGTATTTCCCAGGGGTGTGCCGTCTCCGTAGCCTATGCTGTACGCCATCCCGAGCGTGTCACACGCCTTATTCTCTATGGAGGCTATGCCCGCGGCCGGCGCAAGCGTGGACAGCAGTCGGAGATCGCGCAGGCTGATGCAATCGTTACCCTTATACGCGAGGGATGGGGCCAGGAGAATCCGGCGTATCGCCAGCTCTTCACATCCCGCTTCATTCCGGGAGCGACATTAGAGCAGGCGCGTTGGTTTAATGAGCTACAGCGGACAACAACAACACCTGAAAATGCTGCGCGCATTCGGATCGCTCTCGACGACATCGATGTGACAGGACTGCTCCCTAGCGTTCGTGCGCCGACATTGGTCCTGCACTGCCGTAACGATGCGGTGCAACCTTTCGAGGAGGGGCGACGCATGGCAGCCGGTATATCCGGCTCGCGCTTCGTGGCGTTGGATGGGGGCAACCACCTGATCCTCGAGCAAGAACCGGCATGGGCCCGCTTTCTCGACGAAGTCACGCGATTTCTAGAAAGCTGAGCTCAAAGAGCAATTGCCCAATAATCAAGGGCTTTTCAAGAATTCTTCAAACCCGGTTCAAGGACTCCACGCCTGTGAGGGTCCATCCTCCATCTTGTGAGCGCACGATCGCGCCGCGGCGAGACAGGCGATGCCAAATCGTCCCGCGCACGCTCTGCAGCCTCACGATATTGGCTATCGGCATTGTGCCGGAGCGGAATGGATCGGAGGAACTCATGCCCACGCAGAACGCAGACTTTGCGCCGGTCATCGCTTTGCACTGTTCGGGCGCAGGGGCCGGGCAGTGGCGGCAGCTCGGCGAAACCCTCGGCCCCGCTTACACACTATTTGCTCCGGAGCACTACGGCTGCGAGCGCACAGGCCCCTGGACCGGCACGCATGCGTTCACGCTAGCCGACGAGGCAGCAAGGACCATCGATCTTGTCGATCGGTGCCGGGGGCAGGTCCATATTGTTGGTCACTCCTACGGCGGTGGCGTGGCCCTTCACGTGGCACTGGCGCGGCCAGAGCGTATTGCCAGCCTTGCGCTCTATGAGCCTTCTGCCTTTCATCTGCTCAAGGCTTTGGGGGATAAAGGCGGCGCAGCACTCGCAGAAATCCTACGGATTGCTCGCGAAACCGGAGAGGGGGTAATTGCCGGTGACTATGCCCGCGCCGTGGCCGCTTTCGTCGAGTATTGGGGCGGAGAAGGCGCATGGGCAGCATTGCGGCCGTCCGTGCAAGCGGCACTCATTCGCTGGGTTTGCAAGGCGCCTCTTGATTTTCGCGCCCTTATCGAAGAGCCAACCCAGCTTAGCGCCTACGCCCGCTTGACTATTCCTGTGCTAATTATGCGGGGAGAGCATGCACCCAAGCCTACGCGCATGATTGCAGAGACGCTGAGAAAATTGCTTCCTGCCGCCCGGCTAAGTATTATCAGCGGAGCAGGTCACATGGGTCCGCTGACGCATGGAGTTGTTGTCAACCAACTGATTACCTCGCATATCGCTGCGGCGGAAACCGCAATCTGCCAACTGGGCAGCCTTAGCTCACCTGTTACGGCGGCTGCCAACCTCAAAAGCTCGCGCTCTTTCGCTGGAGCTGTGCTGTAGACGATCTCTTCCATGGCGTCGAACAAAACAGGGAGGAACCAGCATGACCTTAAGGCCCGATCCAACCTTCCACGCTTCGCCGAAGCTTGCGATGGAAGCGCCACCAGAAAATTTTGCCTACACTTTGTTGCTCAGCCCGGACTTCTCGAAGCCGGATGC
>DASPRM010000082.1 GCA_035624455.1 Terriglobales bacterium | reverse complement strand
AAGAGATCAGCCATTCGTATCTCCGATAATAACGATATTCATCGATGTGTCTTGTCGATGTACGGAAGCCGGATCACAAGATGAGAGCGCCTCCCGGACCACCTAACATAAGCAAATTACGCTACAACCGGCGATTCGTCTACTCGGTGAGGCAGGATGGTGCCCATCAGCCGGCGACAGATTCAGGACAGGCTGCCGGGGCTACGTTCAGGCGCGCACTTTCTGGCTGAACTTCTTCTCAAGTTTTCGCAGCTTTGGGGCGATGATGAATTGGCAATAGGGCTGGGTCGCATTGTTGTCATAGTACTGCTGGTGGTAGTCTTCGGCCACATAGAAGGTCCGAGCGGGTTCTACGGCAGTCACGATTGGTTCGGGAAAAACGTGGCTGGCATTCAGCTCTGCGATGGTTTCCTCGGCCTCGTGCTTCTGTTCTTCACTGGTGTAGAAAATCACGGAACGGTATTGCTCACCTACGTCGCTTCCCTGCCGGTTCAGTGTGGTTGGATCGTGAATGGAGAAGAAGACATCGAGGAGATCGCGATAAGGGATGACTGCAGGATCGAACTTCACGCGCACAACTTCGACGTGCCCGGTGTCGCCGGCGCAAACCTGGCGATAGGTGGGATTCTCGACCTGTCCCCCCATGTAGCCGGACTCCACCGAACTGACTCCTTCCAGCCGGCCGAACACCGCCTCGACGCACCAGAAACAGCCTCCGCCAAAAACCGCTGTCTGTTCGTTCCGCATGCATATTCGATGTCTGCGCCTAGGGAAAGTTTCCGGGATTCCCCTGAGCCATTTGGCCTGACGGCTTCCTCTACAGAGGGAGGAACACTCTGACAGGGGTCCGCAGTTGCATTGCAGCCCCGGGGTTTTCTGTCTGCTGCCATGGTGGAGGCTGGAGCTGCTAGACAACAAAGTACTTGGCCGCGGGGTGGTGCACGATGATCGCCGAGGTTGATTGTTCGGGTTCGAGCAGAAAACCGCTGGTAAGCCGCACGCCGACGTTCTCTTCAGGGTGGAGCAACACGAATAGTTTGGTCTGATCCTCCAGGTTCGGGCAGGCCGGATAGCCGAACGAAAACCTTGAGCCGCGGTATTTCTGATGGAACAGGTCGCGGGTGTGAGGCGAATCCTCGCCGGCGATGCCTAACTCCTGCCGCATGGTGCGGTGATGGTACTCGGCCAGGGCTTCGGCGGTCTCGACGCTTAGCCCGTGCAGGTAGAGATATTTTGTGTATTCGCCAGCTTCGAAAAGGCGTTGTGTCTCCCGGCTGGCACGAGATCCGATGGTAACCAGGGAGAGGCCGAGGACGTCCATCCTGCCCGACCTTTTCGCCGCGAAGAAGTCGGAAATACACAGCCTGCGCCCAACCTTCTGGCGGGGGAAGTTGAACCGCAACAACTCCTGCGGGGCAGTCCCGGCGCTCGCGGCTTCGGGGGAGTACACGATGAGATCATTGCCTTCGCTCTGGGCGGGGAGATATCCGTACACGACCTTTGGCTCGAACAACCCGGCAGCAATGACTTCCTCCTGGAGTTGGGCCTTGATGGCGCGGAATTTCTCCTCCACCAAGCGCAAATAGTCTTCCTGGGAAGCGGTCTTCAATTGCCACTGGTTCTTGAACAGGGCGGTGTCGTTAATGAACGAGAACAGTTCACGCAAGTCGAAATCCTTCTTCACCTGCACTCCCCAAAACGGTGGTGAAGGGATGTTGGGCGCGTCGCCTACCATTGGACTGCGCTCGACGAAGACCGGCCCGGTTTCCTCGTCGACGGCGACAGCCTTGGCATATTCCTTCACGCTCCGTCCTTCGCTTAGCCGGGCTTCGCGCTTTCCATCGGAAGCCGCCAGATCCTCCATGATATGCAGCCCGGCAAAGGCGTCGTCGGCATAGAAGACACCCTTGGCATACTCCCGGCGCAGGTCATCTTCCACGTACTTGCGGGTGAGGGCGGCGCCGCCGCAGATGACGGGAAAGTCCAGTTGCTGCCGCTCGAGATCCTGGATGACGTACTTCATTTCCAGCGTCGACTTCACCAGCAGGCCACTGAGGCCTATCGCATCCGCGCGGTGCTGCTGCGCGGCCTTGATGATGGTGTCGCCCGGCTGCTTGATCCCCAGGTTGACGACCTTGAAGCCGTTGTTCGAGAGGATGATGTCAACCAGGTTCTTACCGATGTCGTGCACGTCGCCCTTGACGGTGGCCAGGACGATGGTACCTTTCCGCGAGCCGGACTTCTTCTCCATCTTCGGCTCGAGATAGGCCACCGCTTGTTTCATGACGCCCGCCGAGTCGAGCACAGAGGGCAGCTGCATCTTGCGCGCCCCGAACAAGTCGCCTACGGTCTTCATACCATCGAGCAATACGGTGTTGATCAGATCCAAGGGTGAATACTGCGCCAGCGCTTCTTCCAGCAACCCTTCGAGCGATTTCTTCTGGACGCCCTCGCCTACCGACCTCTCCCCGTTGATAATCGCAAACTTCAGCTTGTCCTCAACCGAGAGCGTCTCTAGGTGTGCGGTCCTTGCTGCCTGCGGTTTGCCTTTCAGCCCGGCAAAGTGCGCCATGTAGACCTGAAGCGGGTCACCGTTGGACTCGTCGCGATAGATGAGCTTTCTGGCAAGCTCAACTTCTTGCTGAGGAATTTTGTACAAAGGATAGATTTTGCTGTAGTTGACAATGGCAATGTCGAGGCCATTGTCGACGGCTTCGTGCATGAAGACGCTGTTCAAGACGCGGCGAGGGTACACATCGAGGCCGAACGAGATGTTGCTGACGCCCAGGATAGTGTGAACTTCCGGCAGCACCTGCTTGATACCCCTGACCGCCTTCAAGGTCTCGATGCCAGCCGTCCGGTACTCTTCTTGGCCGGTGGAGATAGGCAGGGTCAGGGCGTCGAAGATCAGGTCGACTGGGCGTATGCCGTATTTTCGTGTGGCCAGATCATAGATGCGCTTGGCGATGGCG
>DASPRM010000081.1 GCA_035624455.1 Terriglobales bacterium | reverse complement strand
TCTCGTGCGTGACCAACATGGCGGCCGGTATGCTCGACCAGCCGCTCCATCACAAAGAAGTGCTTGAGACTGGAGAGCGGGTGAAGGGCCAATTCGTTGCCTTGCTGGAGGCCGTGATTCCGCAGATCGCAAAAGAGCTGGAGCCGGCTGAAAGGTGATTGCTGCGCTTCGACGGGTGGAGCAGGCCTTTAGGCGGGCATCAAGGCGCGCATAGCTTTAGCCTCTGAGGGTCTGATTCAGTACAGAGCGAGCTTCCCTCAGCGGCTGAAGCCTGGGTTATCATGCATCGCACAAGCAGGGCTGAAGCCTGCTCCACCCAAAGTCTCGCCGCCCGTGTACGCGCGCCTGCTCGGTGCCTGACCTGAGTCACAACGAACCGCGTCTTTCACGGCTTTGTAATAAAGACTCTCTATGTTGAACTGAACCTCATGAACTCCGGTCATAAATCTTCCATCTCACGCTGTGTTTTCCCAACAACGATTCTGCTCGCATTGGCTTGCGGCCTCACGCTCCTCGCCGACCAGGTTGCCAAGAAAGAAATCCATCTCCCCACCAGCAAGCTGCTCCTGTCGCCCAGTCCTGGCAATCATCAGAAGATCGGAAGTTTTCCCGGGCGCTTGACGGTCAGCCCCGACGGGCGCTACGCGGTTGTGCTCGAAATGGGTTACGGGACACTCGAATCCAATGTGCATCAGGGAATTGCTGTGCTCGACCTCGAGACCAACCAGGTCGCAGAGTTTCCCGACGACCGCCTGCCGCGCCGCGCACGCCAGAGCTACTTCCTCGGACTGGCATTCTCCACGGACGGCAAACATCTCTACGCCTCGATGGCATCGATCACCGATCCCGAAGGCAAAAAGCCCGGCAGCATCGGAAACGGAATCGCGGTGTATGCGTTTGACCGCGGCAAAGTGACCCCGGAGCGTTTTATCTCCATCGCTCCACAGAAGCTGGCCTCTGGCAAAAAAGCAGGACGGATCTCGAAAGAAGCTCCTGCTGGAACTGCAGTGCCTTATCCCGCAGGATTGGCGGTTGTGAACAGCGGGGGTGGCGAGGCCGACCGCATCCTGGTCGCCGACAATGTCTCCGATGATGCCCTGCTCATCGACTCCGCGAGCGGCAAGGTACTTCACCGCTTCGATCTCAGCACGCATCGCGACGTACCTGCCGAGTTTCCGTATACGGTGGTCGCCAGCCGCGATGGCCGCCGGGCATGGTGCAGCCTGTGGAACACATCCCAGGTCGCGGAATTGGATCTCGAGTCAGGCGCGGTCACGCGGCGAATCGAACTGCGAGCGCCAAAGTCAGAGACTGCGCCGGGATCGCATCCCAGCGAGATGCTGCTGGGTGCGGACGAGAAATGGCTCTTCGTGGCGTTGTCGAATACCGATGAAGTCGCGGTCGTCGGCACCAGCTCGGGCCGTGCGGCATTTCTCTCCACCAAACTACCCGGCCAGGAATTTTTCGGAGCCTATCCGCAAGGATTGGCGCTGAGTTCAGATAGCAAGCGCCTGTTCGTGGCCAACGCATCGCTCGATGCCGTGGCAGTGCTCGATATTTCGCACATGGGCGAGACAAGTGCCCGACCTCAGAGCGGGTCTCCCCTCGGCTTCATCCCCACCGAGTGGTATCCCACCGCCGTTGCCGTTCGCGGCGATGAACTGCTCGTTGCCTCGGCAAAAAGCGAAGGAACCGGGCCGAACTCGATGCAGGTGTCTGCGGAAGAATTTGCCTATCGCGGTTACCGTCCTTATATTGCTACTCTGCTGCACGGCTCGGTCGCGCGCATCAAGCTCGGGGATGCAGAGCAAAATCTCGCCGCGCTGAGCGGTGAGGTCCTGCGCTCCAATCTGATGGCGGAAAAACAAGCGTTCGAGATTTTTCCCGCGGGCCACAACCCCATTAAGCACGTGATCTACATCATCAAGGAGAATCGCACCTTCGACCAGATTTTGGGAGACCTGGGTGTTGGCGACGGCGATCCTTCGCTCACCATGTATGGCGCAGACATCACTCCCAACGAGCACAAGCTGGCCCGGCAGTTTGGCGTGCTCGACAATTTCTACGACAGCGGCGAGGTCTCAGGTGACGGCCACGTATGGTCAACCGCGGCCATCACCAGCGACTACACCGAAAAAACCTGGCAGATTGGCTATCGCAGCGCCGAGCGCACCTACGATTATGAAGGCGAGGTCGGCGATGAATATCCGCTGCTGAAGGGCCAGCCCGACGTCAACGAGCCTGCCACCGGCTATCTGTGGACGAACCTGGCAACGCATGGCCTGACATATCGCCACTATGGCGAATATATCTCCACCGAATGGTGCGACCAGCCGCAGGGATGGCAGTCACCCGCCGAAGGCACGCCGCAGGCGGAGGGCCTAGAGTGCAAATCGCAATTCATTGCGAAAGGCGCGCATCTTCAATCGAATGTCGGCGATCCGCCGGGCGGGGAGAGTCCCTGGCCGTGGAAGATCCCGATCATCGCGCGCAATGTTCCCACCAAACCTGAGCTGCGCGATCACTTCGATCCACGGTTCCCCGATTTTCGCCTGGAATATCCAGATCAGCTTCGCGCGGATGAATTTCTGCGAGAGTTCAAGCAGTGGAGCCTGCAGACGAAAATGACGACTTCCGAACGCGCCTGGGCTGCGCAGAGAGACGAAGAGGGACAGAGCGTGGCAGCTAGGCCGGATCGCATGCCGGCATTCATCACTCTCCGATTGGGCAACGACCACACCTCAGGAACCCGTCCAGGCAGGGCCACACCATCGGCAGCAGTTGCAGATAACGATCTCGCCCTTGGCCGCGTGGTCGATGCCGTATCACACAGCCAATATTGGGAGAACACTGCCATCTTCGTCCTGGAAGATGATGCCCAGGATGGCTCTGACCACGTTGATGCGCACCGCAGCATCGCCTTTGTGATCAGCAAATACTCACCGGGATCGAGTGACAAGCCGTTTGTCGACCACGAGTTCTATACCACGGTGAATCTGATTCACACCATGGAAGCGCTGCTTGGCTTGCCGCCGATGAACAACAACGACGCGCACGCGCCGGTGATGACTCCGCTATTTCACGGACCGGGCACACAGCCGGCCTACAGAGCCGATTATCGCAACCGCGACAATGGGCTTCTCTATCGAGTGAATACTGAGAGATCGCCGGGAGCCCGCGAGTCCAGCAAGATGGACTTTTCGCACGCCGACCGCGCGGATGCGGCCCTGCTCAATCAAATTCTCTGGCGGGACCGCATGGGCGCGAAGCCGATGCCGCTGGCGAAGCACGCTGTAATCCCTGCGGCCAAAGTCAAAGAAGATGATGATTAGTCTCGCGGCCCGATGTCCACGGGAGTTACTGACACCCTCAGCTGATCGCCTCACTTCTTCAGGTACGAATCCACCCAGTCATTCACCGTCTTGTACCAGAGCTGGCTGTTCTGTGGTTTGAGTACCCAGTGTCCTTCGTCGGGGAAATAGAGCATCTTCGAGGGCACGTTCAGCCGCTGCATAGTGGTGAATAGCTGAAAGCCTTCAGAGGCGTCCAGGCGGTAGTCCAGTTGGCCGTGAATGACGAGTGTGGGCGTCTTGAATTTGGTCGCGAAGTTGTTCGGCGACCACTTCTCATAGAGCGGGCGATTGGTCCAGGGTGTGCCTTTGAATTCCCATTCGTTGAACCAGAGTTCTTCGGTGGTGCCGTACGCGGAGATGGAGTTGAACATGCCATCGTGCGAGACGAGGCAGCGGAAGCGGTTGGTGTGGCCCAGGATCCAGTTGATCATGTAGCCACCGTAGCTCGCGCCCAGAGCGCACTCGCGCTGCTTGTCGATAAAGGGATACGTCCTCTCGGCGTAATCGAGACCGGTCATCAGATCAACATAAGCGCGCCCGCCCCAGTCTCCATTGATGTCATCAATGAACCGCTGGCCGTAACCTGTGGAGCCGCGCGGATTCACCATGATCACTACATAGCCATTGGCGGCGAATAATTCTGCGTTCCAGCGGTAGGACCAGGAATCACCCCAGGCGCCCTGCGGCCCGCCGTGAATGAGGAATTTCACAGGATACTTCTTCGAGGAATCAAAATCGGGAGGCTTGATAAGAAAGCCTTGGACTTTGGCCCGTTCCGCTCCGGTGAACCAGAACGGCTCCAGGGAAGACATCGCGATGCGGGAGAGAACGGGATCGTTGACGTGAGAAACGGCCTGCACGGGCGAGTAGCAAGATTTGGGAACTGCCGGCGTGATCGGCGCGGGACGTTCTTTTGTGCGCCCGGAATCGCAGGAGGGCTGTGCTGCCAGTTGCAAGCTGCAAATCTCGTTCGGCCGCTGCACTGACATGCAATCGAAATAGAGCGACTTGCCGTCAGGACTGATTGCGAGTGAATCGAACTCGCCGGAGGCGACCTCTTTGACGGCAGCACCATGGATGTCGGTGGTAAAAATCGGGGCCTCGCCCTGATCCTCGGCCGCAAAGTAGAGATTCTGCGAGTCGGGAGCCCAGGCATAGGCGCCAACCCACCGGTCGAAGCCCTCGGTCAGTTTGGTAATCACGCCCGTCTTCCTGTTGTAGATGACCAGGCGGAAGCGATCGCTCTCATAGCCGCCGCGTTTTTGCATGCGCCAGGCGATCCACTTGCCGTCAGGAGAATAGAGCGGGGTGGAATCGCTGCCCGGGCTGGTGCTGATCTTTTTTGCCGCGCCACCGGAGACCGGAACAATAAAGATGTCGTTATTCGTGCTGATCGCTTCTACCGGATCGTGATTGCTGGTGTAGGCGATTTCCCGTCCATCGGGTGAGAAGGAATAGTCGTCCGGCCCGCCGAGCGAAAACGGCGGGACATCGTGGTCACCGGGAGTGATATCGTGAACTGCGCCGCCGGCTGCCGGCACAACGAATAGATGGCTGCGCTTGCCGCTGAAGTAAGCGTTCCAGTGCCGGTAGAGCAGGCGAGTGAAGACGCGCGCTTTCACCTTGGATTTTGCTTTAGCTTCTTCGCGCGATTTGTTGCAGGCGTCGTCGGGACAATCGGGGTAGACCTCGGAGATGAAGAGAATCGTCTTACCGTCGGGGGACCACAGCGCACCATCGGCGCCGGTGGAAAGGGAAGTGATCTTGGTAAGATCACCAGTCAGGGAGCCGTTTGCGGAATCGAAATCCTGCACCCAGATTTGAGAAACGCCATCGCGAGCGGAGACAAAGAGGATCTCCTTGCCATCGGGCGACCAGCGGCCACGGTCCTCGCCCGGACCATTGGTGATCTGGCGGGATTCGCCGCCCGCGGCAGGAACCACCCACAGATGGGAAGTCTTGGTGTTCGGTTCGAGGTTGACATCGGCAGCGCCAAAGAGAATCCAGTGGCCATCAGGGGAAAGGATGGGATCGCCGATGCGTTTCAGCGCCATCATGTCCTCGAAGGTGAACGGATGTTTGGCTTGAGCGGCGGCGAGGGTGGTAAGCAGCAGGGCGAAGGTAAGAAGTAAAGTTACGGCGCAGGTGCTACGAAGCATGAGGTTGCGGTCTCCAGGCTGTTCTGACTTTGTAGGGATCGGGACAAAACAGGTGAGTGTAGCATTTGGACTAAGCATTCAGCGGTCAGCATTCAGCCAGATCGGTTCCCAAAACCAACTGCAGATCCCTCGCAGCCGGAAGGCTGCTCGTGATGACAACCTGCGCGCGACCTGCGGGAATGTGTCGAGCCCGACCCGTCCGGGGCGGCAGGCAAAAAGAGATCGTTGTAGGATATTAGGAGACGCCGCGAACGTCGGGCGGCCGACAACGTGGCTTTCCGCCGTTGCATCGAAGTTAATAAGTATCCAAGGTTTGATATCACCATGAAAAGAAATCATCTCGCGAACATAGTCTTCGGTCTGGGAACACTGCTCACGCTCTCCCCGATGATGGGCGCGTGGGCGCAGGACCGCGGTGAAGGCCAACTGAATCCGGCTGAGCCGAAGGGCATCACTGTCCAGGAAGTCATCCAGCGCTTTGCCGCCAAGGAAAAGGAATTCAAGCTGGCGCGCGAGCAGTACACCTATCGTCAGGATGTGCGGATCACGGAAGTCGATGATGCAGGCGAATATCGGCAGGTAGTCGACATCCTGTTTGACGACAAGGGACGCCGGAGCGAGCAGGTGGTTTTTGCCCCTCAGACAACGCTGCAAAGAATCAGCATGACCCGGGAAGATTTCGACGACATCGAAAAGCGGCTCCCCTTCGTTCTCACCTCCGACGAAATTCCGGACTACAACATCATGTTCGTTGGCCAGCAGAAGGAAGACGAGCTGAATACCTACGTGTTCGATATCTCGCCCAAGACCATCGACAAGGGGCGGAGATATTTCGAGGGCCGGATCTGGGTGGATGATCACGATTTTCAGATCGTCAAGACCTTCGGCAAGAATGTTCCTGACATCCGCGCCAAGAAGGGGCAGGAAAATCTGTTTCCCAAGTTCACCACCTATCGCGAACAAATTGATGGCAAGTACTGGTTCCCAACCTTCACCAAGGTGGACGACACGCTGCACTTTTCTAACGGGGATGTGCGTATCCGCGAAGTCGTGAAGTACACGAACTACAAGCGGTTCGGCTCGCAGATCAAGATCACCTACGAAGGCGCGGATATCGCGCCCGGGCAGAAGGCCCAGCCTCCAGATCAGAAGGCGCAAACCCAGACGCCTGCCAGTGGGCCAACATCCGCCGGAGGTTCGTCGGGCGGAACTGCATCCGGCGGAGCTTCGTCGACCGGAACTACATCCGGCGGATCTGCATCCGGGAAATCCGGCTCGAGTGCATCTCAGGTACCGATTACGACATCGGGTGGGCCGCCGCCGGCACCGGACCCAGCTCCCAAGAAGTAAAGAGTTGGATTAGCTGTCGAGCCTTGCTCGACCCGAACGGACGGGACGTCCGTTCCCACGTGGTACTTGCCACTCCGGGCGTTTTCGCTCAAATGGAAGGCTGTTTCCTCTGAGAAGCTGCAGAGAGGCTTCGCGCGCCACGCGGGCTCAGCATGACCCCATCTAGAGTTCCTGCGGGACGAAATTTAGTAAAAGAGATATTTCCGCCACTTATCGTCGGAGTGGCCGAGCAGGCGCATGATGTGGCGGCTGGTATGGAGATTGAAAGAACGCGGCTCGCGCGTGAGCTTCATGCCGGCTTCCACGGGCAGCTGATTTCCCTTTATGCGATTGCAGGGATGGCAGCAAGCCACCAGATTTTCCCAGGTGGAATTGCCTCCGCGGGAACGTGGAACCACGTGATCAAGAGTCAGGTCGCTGGAAGCCAGGACGACGCCGCAATACTGGCAGGAATTACGGTCGCGCAGCAGGATGTTTTTCCGGGAGAGAGCGCGGGTCTGATGCGGGATACGGCGATACTCCAGCAGCCGGATCACTGACGGAACCCGCATGGCGAGACGGGCCGCGTGCAGGAAGGCGCCGTTCTCCTCCTCGGTCATGGCCACGCCCTTGAGCACCAGGACGATGGCGCGCCGCGCGGCGCAAACATTGATTGGCTCGTAGGAAGCGTTCAGCACCAGTACGGGCTGGTTCATAAAGCCGCGCCCGTTGCTGTGGTGGTGGTGAAGTCCAGCACCCGGCATTTCCGGGAGATGGCCGCGCGCGAAATTGTGAAGCTGTGCCGACATACCGCCAGTACCGTTAGTTTCCCCGGAATTTAAACATGCCTGAAACGAATCAAGCTTGCGCCCGGGATTACAGTAAATCTCGAACCTCTGCTACCTGTCTACGTTGCTGTTCCGGTTTGTGTTCAAGTTTGGGCTCAGACTTAAGCACCCGAGCCACAGTAACAACCCAAATTCTCTCCGCGCCTGCTCGATGCAGCACATGGGCACACTCCGCGATAGTGGTGCCGGTCGTAAAGACATCGTCTACCAGTAAGATGCTGCGGCCGGCAATCCGCTCAGGCTCTCGCGCCTGGAAAGCGCCGCGAACATTCTCGCCGCGCTGGCTGCGAGTGAGGCCGGTCTGGGACTCCGTGGCGCGCCGGCGAACCAGCAGCAGCGGAGGCATCTCCAGTTGGAGGTCCCCCGGCTTCAACTTAAGCGCTGCACGCGCGATGAGTTCCGACTGGTTGAATCCGCGTTGCCGTAGCTTGGTCTTGTGCAATGGGACCGGAACCACCAGCGGACGGGCTTCGCCGATTTCGGGGGCCAGCCACTCGATCGCTTCGGCGAGCAGATTCCCGAGGACGCGAGCCGCCGGCCGCATTTGTTCGTATTTGAACAAGTGAATCAACTCCCCCAACCCGCCTTCGTAGGCTCCGTAGGCTGTGGCGCGTACAAATGGCGGAGGGCTCATCAGGCAGTCGCCACAAACCTGCTGGCCGACCTGGTCCTGGTCCTTGGTCCCCGGAGAGGGGGACAGCGTGTATAACCGCTCACCGCAAATCGCGCATAAGACGCCGGAAATGGGCGGAATCGACTCCAGGCAATCCTGACAAACAGGGAGCCATGAGGCATGCGTTAGAGGTTCTTGGCAAAGGCGGCAATCGGAGGGAAATAAGACGCTGAAAAGGCTTTCGGTGGCGGCCCGCAGGAAGCCAAAACGCAAAGAATTCTCAGGCGAGCCAGAGGCTCCTGGAACCCGAGTTAGGTCTCCGGTACTGCTGAAGACGACCCTCCTCCCGATCGTCGCGGCAGAGGTCGCGGGCGATCGCGCCATTCAGTATAGCTGGCCTGTGGGCTACAAAGCAATTCGGCATTGCCAGTCGCAATCACCAGGGTGAGCACCGCCGGACAACGGCATGACGTCCCGAAGTAATGGAAATCACCAGAGTTGGCGTCTCGACACTTGTATCGGAAGCACGCAGCGTGCGAAACTTGCGCGGCCTCGCAGGGTACCATCTTAATCAAGGACACAAGGACTCCTGATGAGCACTCGGACAACAGCGCCACCGCAACCCGCCCCTAAATTCCAGTCTTACGTTCCGGCCAGCATGCAGATGCCGGAATTTACCTTCCGGGCAGTGATCCTGGGCTTGCTGATGACCGGAATCCTAGGCGCAGCCAATGCCTATCTGGGCCTGAAAGCGGGAATGACCATTGCCGCGACGTACCCTGCGGCGGTGATCGGGATGTCGGTGCTGCGCATTTTCAAAGGCTCGCTGCTGGAAGAAAACATTGCGCGAACCATCGGTTCGATTGGCGAGTCGGTGGCAGCAGGCGCGGTGTTCACGATTCCCGCCTTCGTCATGGCGGGCCTGTGGCCGGGACTCACCAGAGACCAGTACTGGAAATCAGTGGCACTGATGGTGATCGGCGGAACACTGGGAATTTTGCTGGTGACGCTCCTCCGCCGCGTGATGGTTGAAGATCCCGAACTTCCTTATCCGGAATCGGTGGCAGCTTCTGAGATTCACAAGGCCGGCCAGCAGGGCGCCAAGGCCGCCAAAATTCTGTTCGCCAATATGGGCTTCGGCGGATTCATGTACCTGCTGGGCGCAATCAATGTCTTTCAGCCTAACAATACGTTTCCCGTCGGTATCAGCGCGTTGGGAAAGCGATTGCTGCTACGCACCAGCACCAATCCTAACGTGGCAACCACGGTGACTGGCGGTACCACGCTGTTCACCTTGCCCGACGTCAGTCCAGCCTATCTTGGCGTTGGATACATCATTGGTCCGCGACTGGCGTCTCTGAACTTCGCTGGCGGCGTGCTCGCCTGGGGATTGCTGGTTCCGCTTCTCACGTTCACCGTAGGGCCGTACATCCAGGGATCGCTGCCAGCAGGACAGACGATCTCATGGCCGCTGCTGGCTCAAGCCATCTATTACTCAATCGTGCGGCCGATCGCGGTGGGCGGAATGCTGGTGGGCGCAAGCTACACCCTTTTCAAGATGCGCAAGCAACTGGCGATCGGCATGGGCCGCGCCGTCTCGGACCTAAGGAAATCCGCCGCCGCGCACGCCAGCACCAATCGCACGGAGCGTGATCTCCCTGCCAAGGTGATCTTCGTGGGTGTGGCGATTGTTTTTGTGGCGATGCTGGTTCTGTACCGCTATTTCATTAGCGGCGCCGGGAATCTTTCCAGTTCGAAGGTGTTGGTGGGAGCGCTGGTCGCGGCCGCAGTGATGGTGGTGCTGGGATTCTTCTTCGCCGCAGTTTCCGGAAACCTTGTGGGACTGATTGGTTCGTCCAACAATCCAGTTTCCGGACTCACGCTCTGCACCCTGGTAATTGCAGCCCTCTTGATGGTCGCGCTCGGAGTGTCGGGTACAGGTGGAGTGGCGGCAGTTCTGGGAGTGGCGGCGGTCATCTGCGTTTCATCAGCAGTTGCCGGCGAAATGCTGCAGGATCTGAAGGTCGGTCACATCCTGGGAGGCACCCCGGCAAAAATGGAAGTGGGCGACCTGCTCGGCGTGGTGGTTGCATCGCTGGTGCTTTTCTTCCCGTTGGCAGTGCTCGACAAGGCATACCATTTTGGCAGCCCTGCCTTGTCCGCGCCGCAGGCAGGCTTGATGTCGATGTTGGCCAAGGGCATCGTCGGCGGTGACATGGCCTGGCCGCTGGTGGTCGTGGGCATTCTGCTCGGCCTTTGCGCGATCCTGATCGAGGTGAAGAGCGTGATGCTCTTCGCGGTCGGCATGTATCTGCCGCTGGGCACTACCTTCGCGATTTTCCTGGGTGGCGTGGTGCGTTGGCTTACCGATCGGCTGCGCGACCGCCGCGACTTCAACGACGCCCAAAAAGCCAGGGTGGACAATGCCGGCGTCCTCACCGCGTCGGGCTTGATCGCCGGTGAAGCTTTGTGTGGGCTGGTGATCGCAGGTTTGGTAGGTGCAGGGAAGGATGTGGCGCTGTTCAAGTGGGCGTCCCCGATCTGGGTGGCGCTTGCCGCGCTGGTCGTGCTTATCCTGGTGATGATCCGGGTGCCGCTGGCGAATGCCGGCAGTCCGGATGAGCCTGCGCCGCCGACAGCAATCATGTAGGGCAGGAATCAGCCACGGATTCCACAGGTTTTCACGGATTGAAAACCAACCAGAGATGTTGTGCATTACTCCTTCTAGACTTCCTTCTGATCCGTGCTATTCCGTGAAACCGTGACCAGCCCCAATAGGGCAAAACTAAGAATCGAAAGCGTCTCCTTAGACATCAATAAAGCAACCTCAGGACATGGGGAGGGGAACCATGGCCACCTATCCGCGGCCTAGTGTCGACACGCCTGTCTTGCATCCCGACTACCGCTATGTTCAGGACCTCCTGCGCTTGCAGAAGGCAGCGCAGACCATCAACTCGACGCTGGATCTGGATTTGCTTCTCACGCAGGTAGTAAACGACGTGGCGCAGTCGTTCGGCTGCATCGAGGCGTCGATTTGGCTGCATGATCATGAAGCTCAGGAGATGGTTCTGGCAGGTGTTCGCGGCTGCACTGTGCACACGAAGGGATCGCGCCTCAAGATCGGTGTGGAGGGCATGGTGGGACACGTGGCCGCTACGGGTGAAATGCGGTATGCCCCCGATGTCCGGGTAGACCCTTATTACATTGGCTGCGAGCATGCAACGCTTTCTGAGGTGGATATCCCGCTGAAGGTCAATGGCAATGCGATCGGCGTTTTCAGCGCGACCCACAACGAATTGGACGCCTTCTCCCCCGAGCAACTGGAACTGCTGAAGGCTCTGGCTGGGCACATTGCTGTAGCCGTGGAAAATGCTCGCCGCTTCCAGCGCGAGCGGGAAGCTGCCGAACGGTTCAACCGTGATGCCGATGAAGCTCGCGCCATTCAGCAGGCCTTGTTTCCGAAGGCATCGCCGCTGATTCCGGGATTCGCCATCGAGGCCTTGAGCGTGCCGGCGGGGGCGGTGGGTGGCGACTGGTACGACTACATCGATCTGAGCAGGGACCGCTGGGGGTTCGTGCTGGCCGACGTTTCCGGCAAGGGCACGGCGGCGGCGTTGCTGATGTCTGCCACGCGCGCCATGCTGCGCTCGATCGTGCAGAACTGCCCGTGCACTCCGGGGGAATCGCTGGCGCAGCTGAATGAGGTGCTGATGAAGGATTTTCCTTCCGGGCGTTATGTCACCATGGTCTATGGCGTCCTAGACGGCGCAACGCGGACGCTCACCTTCGCTAACGCGGGGCATCTCCCGCCTCTGTTAGTGAGCGACTCTGGAGTCCAACTGCTGCAGACAGAGAGTGGGATGCCGTTGGGGTTAGGTTGCAGTTCGTATTCTGAACGCATCCTGACTCTGCCGCCGGGAGCTGTGGTCGCACTTTATAGCGATGGCATCACCGAAGCTGCCAACAGCCAGGATGTGGACTACGGAACGAAGCGGCTGGCTGAGCATGTCGCCAAGCAGGACGCGACACCGGAGAGCCTGCTACGGGACGTTCGCACATTTGCCGGAGGAGTGCCGCCGGCGGATGACGCCACGGTGATTTTTCTCAGAGCGAAGGGATAAGAGCTTTAGGTGTGGGGGACAAGCAATCCTGCCTGTCCTCATTACTCTCCCGTCAAGAACCGATATTGGGCATCCGTCAGTGGGACGACCGAAAGCCGGCCCTGGCGGATCAGCGGTGAGTCCGAGAAAATTTTGTTGGCCTTGATTTCACTAAGGCTGACCGAATTCGAGACGGGTTTGCCGACCTTGATCCTCACCTTAGGATTTCGCGCGTCGGAGTTATCGACTGAAACCACCGACGCTGTGCCTACGACTCGGCGCTCGTCGCCGGTGTGATAGATCACGAGCTTGGTATTGGGAGTCATCGTGCGCAGGTTTCTGAGCGCAACTGGATTCGAGACTCCATCCCAGGTGGTTTCCTTGTCGCGTTGCAGATCGGCGAACGAGTATTCGGAAGGCTCAGTCTTCAGAAGGTAGGGCATCGTGCTTCCATCAGTTGAATATCCCACCCTAGCAAAAGAATGGCTAGTGGGGCACCCTCAAGTTCGTAGTGGACGGGATCAACAAAAGCCGAAGACAGGATTTTCCACTGCATTTGAGTCAGCGGCGAAGCAGCCACATGGCCCAGCCGGCGACGATCACTCCGCCAACAAACAAGCTGAAGCAATAGAGTCCGTACTTCACCATGTCGCGCGCATTGTCGCGCTGGGTGATCCCAAACACGATCGAAGCGAATGTCGCGAATAAGAGGGCGGCGCTGAAATGCGAGAGTTCCAGGACCATCAAGCTTTCTTCCCAAGAGCGATATGGTGAGCGTCGACGGCAGCGATGATATTGAGCAGACCAGCGACGATGATGAATTTGGTGCCATAGTCAGCTACCGCGCGATGGATAGCTCCCTGTCCGCCATCCAGGGCCCGGGTGACGATGTAGAGCCCGCCGGCGCCCACATCGCCTACGAAGCCGAGCATGTCCAGCAGGTCGCCAGTATTAAAGCCGTACACCTTGCCCTGCATAAGCAGACCGAGCACGAACATGGTGACAATGGAGATCATGAGCAGCAGCCCGCGCCACCAGCGCTTCTGCACCAGATGGCCGGCGCCCGGAATCAGCCACCCCAGGGCCGGCGCAATCACCGCCATGGTGGTATTGGCAGGGGTAACCTGAGGACGCTGGGCTGCAGCCGCGCGGTTCTGCCGGTCCATGGTGGTACCGAGGTTCTTTCCAGAAGGAGCCATTAGATAGTTACGATCTCTTTTTGTATTTTACCCGTTACCTCGGCAGATTTATCGCGCACCAGAACATTTACCTCGCTGCGCACGCCGAATTCCGGCAGGTAGATGCCGGGCTCGATAGAGAAGCAGGAATTGGGCAAGATCTGGCGCTCGTCGTGGATTTCCAGGTTATCCATGTTGGCGCCGTTACCGTGGACTTCGGTTGCGATGGAGTGCCCGGTGCGGTGCACGAAGTTCTTGCCGAATCCGGCGGCGTTGATAACCGCGCGAGTGGCATCATCCACCTGCCAACCGGCTATGGGTTCTCCAGCGGCGATGGCCGTCTGCACTCGTTGAACACCAGCGTCGCGAGCGCGGGAGACGATGTCGAACACCTGGCGGTGGCGGTCGGACGGGGCGGAGCCGACGTAGCCGGTCCAGGTGATGTCGTAAAAGACGGCGCCGGGAGTCTTCTTCTTTGCCCAGACATCCAGCAGGACGAAATCAGCTTTGCGGATGGGAGCGCTCTGCTCAGAGCTCGGACCGTAATGCGGATTGCCGCTATTGGCATTGACGGCGACGATAGGGCCGTCGTCGGTCATCAAATCCTCGCGCTCGAAGCTTTCCAGGAACCACTTCTGCATTTCGAATTCATTAGTGCCGCCGTTGCGGACCCGGTCACCGATCTCGCGGAAGGCGGCAGCGACGATGCGATCGATAGCCTCACCCGCCTGGAAGTGGCTGCGGATCTGATCCTCGGTCAAAGTAGCTTCGAATTTTGCGACCAGGTCGCCTGAGCTGACGACGTTGTTGCCGAAGCTGCGGATGAGGTCGACAGTGCCCGCGTCCACCAGGGAAACGTAGAAGATGAGGTTGTTGGGCGAATACTGCATGGCAATGTTGTGGTAGGGCGCCAACATTGTCTTAAGTGCCCCGAACAGCTCCTGCCATCCGGAATATTCCTGCTTGCCGCCAGGGAGAGTATCGAGATGGCCGGCTTCGATGCGATGCACGAGTTTTCGCGGCTCGCCCTCCGCCGGAATCACGTAGAACCATCGCCGGGTCACAAAGAGGGTCTCGGGCAGACCGAGAATGCGATAGGCGATGGGATCGCGATGGTGATGGTCGTAAAACAGCCAGGCGTCGATGTTCTGCGCTCGTAGAGCAGATTGGATCGCAGCAAGGTTCATGGCGTATGAGCAGTATTGTATCGGAGGGGCTGCCGCAGCAATGAAGCGAACTACCCCATCCTAAACAAAGGACGATTAGGGCGGGGCACCCTCAGGGTTCGTTAGGGTGCCCCAGAGCTCGTTCCGGTCCGCCCCAGGTTAGCGCCGAACTGCAGGGCGCGAACCTGGGCCACAAGGTCGGCAGGGTAACGCGTCAGCAGCAGCCCATTTTGACTTCGCCGGCGGCCGTGACTGGTGGTCCAAAAGCAGTCTCCGGAACCGGGGCGCCCCGGAGGGTGGCCAGCCAGCGCCGCGACGCATCCATGACCACCAGGATGACTCCCGCGATGAAGATGGTCATTAGAATCGAGTCCAAATATCCGGTCACCATCTGCTGGCCAGTCTTGTGAGTCAGTGGCCAGAAGATATTTTTGATGGACAAGATTCCCGCGCTCACCGTGGTCACTCCCACAAAACACATGGGCAGGAAGGTAATCCAGGCATACTTCGATTTGCCCATGTTGATCAGGAAAGTGGTGGTCACGGCCAGGGCAATGGTGGCCAGCAACTGGTTCCCCGTACCGAACAAGGGCCAGATGGTGGAGATGGTGCCGGTCCAGATCAGATATCCCCAGGCTAGGACAATAAAGAAAGAAGTGAAGAGGTTGCCGGGCAGCCAGGCGGTGTTGCCGAAGGGCTTGTATGCTTTGCCCATGATTTCCTGCAGGACGTAGCGGGCAACGCGCGTGCCGGTATCCACGGTGGTGAGGATGAACAGCGCCTCGAACATGATGGCATAGTGGTACCAGTAACCCATCAGCCGATCCATGCCGGGCAGACCCTTGAAAATCTGGGCCATGCCGACGGCCAGCGAGACCGCGCCCCCGGTGCGTCCCGCCAGTTTCTCGCCGACCTCGCGGGAGAAGGTATCGAGATTGACGGTGGCCAGGCCCAGCTTGCTGAAGACTTCGGGCGTGGTATTGATGGCGAAGTAGTCTCCAGGATGCATCGAGGTGGCGGCGATCAGCGCCAGCACGCCAACCATCGACTCACAGATCATGGCGCCATAGCCGATGAAGCGGGCGTCGGTTTCTTTGTCAATCATCTTGGGCGTGGTCCCCGAGGAGACCAGAGAGTGGAAACCGGAGATCGCGCCACAAGCGATAGTCACAAACAAGAAGGGGAAGAGCTTTCCCTTGATGATGGGACCGCCGCCATGCACAAACTGAGTGAAGGCAGGGAAGTGAATATTGGGATGGACGATGAACACGCCCAGAATCAGAACGATAATCGTGCCCAGCTTCACATAGGTGGAGAGATAGTCGCGCGGTTCGAGCAGCAGCCATACCGGCAAGGCCGAAGCGACGAACCCGTACAGAGCCATCAGGAAAGTAATCTGATGGGGAGAAAAGGTCAGCGCGTGCGCGGCTGCGCTCTGTGCTACCCAGTGTCCGGCGATCACGCTGCTCAGCAACAGCACCACGCCGAAGATGCTGGGGCCGACCACCCTGATCTCACCCGCGTGGCTCTTGAACATCCACAACCCCATGATGAGGGCGATGGGAATAGTCATGCCGATGGTGAAGACGCCCCATGGTGAGTTGGAAAGAGCGTTGACCACCACAATTCCCAAGCCGGCCAGGGTGACGATCAGGATGAAGAGCACGGCGACCATCGCGACCGTCCCCGCAAAGGGGCTGATTTCCGTGCGCGCCACGTCCGCCAGAGAACGTCCGCGGTGACGGATAGAGGCCACCAGCACGGTGAAATCCTGCACGCAGCCAGCCAGCACAGCGCCGATCAGCAGCCAGAGGAAGCCGGGAGCGAAGCCGAATTGCGCCGCCAGCGTCGGACCCACCAGCGGACCGGCACCGGCAATCGCGGCAAAGTGATGTCCGAACAAGACCCACTTCGGCGAAGGAACGTAGTTGTGTCCGTCTTCGTACACGTGACCGGGAGTGGTGCGGCGATCATCGAGGGCCAGAGCTTTGGCGGCAATAAAGGCGCTGTAGTAGCGGTAAGCCAGCGCGTAAACGCAAAGGGCGCCCAACAGAATCGGGAAGGTATTCATAAGCGACTCCAGAAATGGGCTACTAGAGTTTTGGATGCGGCGCGCATTGTACCGGATATCGCGGACTTTAGGGTGTGATCGTTAACCGACGCGGGGGCGAGGTGCGTCACGCCGGGATTTTGGGCTGGCGCTTGCCGGAAGTGCGCATTGGCGGGCGCTTTAGGATTCGATCCCGGTCAGCCTTTGGCAGGGTCTCGCAGGCGGTACGGACCACCAGGCGCGGGGCGCGACCACAAATGCGCTTCAGATATGGCATGGAGCGCCGCGGGTCCGCTTTTGCAGTCTCGCGCAGAAGCCAGCCCAGGCCTTTTTGAACCATGTCGTCCTGGTCCTCGAGCAAGAAGTCGGAGAGGCGGACGATTTCGGGAAAGAGCTTTCGCTCGCGAGCGCTGCGAATCAGGGCTACAGCCGCGGCCCGGCGGTGCCAGCGGTTGGAAGACCAGGCCCAGCGGAAAACGCGGGCCGCGCGCTTAGGATCGGCGAGGATCAGAGGCCCGATCAGGTAGTGCAGCAGCCCGTCGTGGTCGGCCCAGGTGCTGATGCGGCCGAGCCAGGATTCGAAGAGCCGGAATTCCTTGTCGCCGAAGCTTGCGGTGGATTTTTCCAGGAGGAAGACAGCAAAAACTTTCTCTTCGAGAATCTTTCCCTGAAACAGCTGGTCGGCCACCGCGACCAGGTAATCGAGGCCGGCTTCCGCGATAAGCTGACGGCGAAAGCGAGCGGCCACTCGGCGAAGGTCCTGGGTGTACCAGCCGCGCGACGCAATCTCCTCCTTGAAGAACCACTGGACTTCTTCAGAGTGGGGAGCTGAGCCGCCGTCTTTCAAGACGCGGCGGATGTGAGCAGCAATTTGCGAAGGGGGCTTCATCGGGGCTCAGTAGATATCGCCGTCACTTTTTCGCTTCTGCGGCAAGGGGAGCTGATTCCGGATAATCTTCGGGAAACAGCGGAGCCAGCTTTTCGCGCGGAGGCGGCGCGGTCAGCAGACTGACCACTACCAGGGCAGGCACCGAAACCACCAGGGCCGGGAAGATGGCGTCGCGTTCCGCCCATTGGGGCGGGAGAAAGCTCTTGCCGCCGTAATTCCAGAAAATCGTCACCAAGGTTCCCAGCGCAATGGAGACGATCGCGCCGGCAGCAGTCGCGCGCTTCCAAAAGAACGCGCTCATCACGACGGGAGTGATTGCCGCCGAATAGATCGTGTACGCGTAGAGCGCCATGGCGAGAATCGAAGTCCAGTAAGCGCCCTGCATCAGCGCAAACAGCCCCAACAACACCACCAACACCCGAGAGACCACCAGAATCTTCTTGTGCTCCGCGTGTGGATTGATGAAGCGCGTGTACACGTCATTCACCAGATTTGTCGCCGGTGAGAACAGGTAATTATTCGCGGTGGAAATCACTTTGGCGAAAACCGCGCCCATCAACAAAGCGCCTATCCATGGCGGCAGGCCGTGGCGCGCCACGAAGGGAATGGTCTCGCGCGGCTTGGCGGTGAGTTCAGGGTCGGTTCCGAACAGCGCTGAGCCAAAGACAGCGATGGCGACGATCAGGGTTTCCAATATGAGCGTGCCGATGATCCACCCGACGACGGCGATGCGCGCGTCTTTCTCCGATTTGGCGGAGAAAAATTTCTGGTACATGCTCTGGTTGCCCAGCATGAGAAGAAATGTCGGGAAGAAAAATTCCAGCGCGCGGGTGAGCGTGAGATGACCAAGCACCTGGAAGCGGTCGGGCGGAAGCGCCTGGTGCAGCCCAGACCAGCCGCCGGTTTTGTCGAGCAGCAGCGGCACTGCTAAAAAGCAGGTGACGGTGATGAGCAGGCCGATCACCACATCCAGGTATGCGACCGACGACATTCCGGCCAGGGCCGTGAACACGATCACGAAGCTGGCGATGATGTACATACCGGTGGTGTTGTCGATGCCGGTAGCCAGATGCAGAATGTCGCCGCCGCCTTTGAACTGGTAGGAAGTGATAGCGGTGTAGGCGAACAGAATGGCGATAATGCCGAGGATTCGCGCGGCGGTGTTGTAGCGCGTCTCCAGCAGATCAGGGATGGTGAACTGCGCAAAGCGGCGGGCACGAGGCGCGACGAAGTAGATGATCAGCAGCCCTGCCCAGCCGCCTCCCGGCTGCCACAGCGAAGCGAAGCCGTTGCGGAACGCGTTCTCTGCCCCGGCAAACAGGCTGCCGGCGCCAATCCACGAGGACAGCAGAGTGAACACCAGCACGTAGGCCGGAAGACTGCGGCCGGCAACCAGAAAGTCGGCCTTGGTTTTAACCGTATGAATGCGGCTGATGCTGAGGGTAAGCAGCACCAGCACGATCAGGACCAGGACGGTGACGTAGAGGTTGAGCATGAACGAATCGGGTGATCGGGCAAATGATAATCGGGCAAACGAAAAGTCGTGTCGAGAACTGCCCTGATCTCGGCCCGAATGCTCCTTCTCAGATTCCTAAACCCGCAGCCAGACGATGCCGCGCTTCTGCCGCTGTCAGGCCTGCGACACGAATTACTTTGTTGCGGCTGGTTTCGCCGGCGGCTATGGTAACCGACGAGCGCGGCACATTCAAAAATTCCGCAAGGAATGCGATGCATGCCTCATTGGCCTTGCCGTTCACGGGAGGCGCGGTGAGCGCCAGCTTCAGAGAGTCTCCAAGTTCGCCGATGATGGCGTTCTTTTTCGCGCGAGGCTGGACGCGCACTGAAAATGTCGCGCCTGCTGCAGTGTCGTTGACTGGGATCATGGTTTCGTCCGTGCCCCAAAGATCGCGGTACCGATACGCACGCAGGTCGAGCCCTCTTCGATGGCCACTTCGAAATCATGCGACATTCCCATAGAGAGAACGTCCATGGCGACGCCCGGCAGATGACGCGCGGCAATCCGATCGCGCAGCTCGCGTAATTGGCGGAAGAATGGACGCGCGCTCTCGGCGTCGTCGCCGAAGGGCGGAATCGTCATCAGGCCGCGAATCTCGAGATGCTCCAGCCGGGGCGCGGCCGCAAGCAGGGTCTCCAGTTCTGGCGAATCCGGCGGCAGTCCGCTTTTGGCCGATTCCGCACCGGTGTTGATCTCGATCAGCACGGGCAAGCGTCTTCCTGCGGCTTGAGTGGCCGCTGCCTCATTCAGGCGTTCCGCGAGTTTGAGGGAGTCGACAGAATCGACGGCGTCGAACAGTTCGGTCGCATGCTTTGCCTTGTTGGACTGCAAGTGCCCGATCATGTGAAAGCGCGCGCCCTCGAGTTGGCGGAGTGCCTCGGCTTTGGCGGCAAATTCCTGCACGCGATTTTCGCCGAACAAGCGCTGGCCGTTCAGATAGGCCTCGCGAATAATTTCGGCCGGAAATGTCTTGGAGACGGCCATCAGCTCAATCTCGTCGGGCTGGCGCGCGGCACGGCGGGCGGCAGCCTCGATGCGCTCGCGAACCTGGGACAGATTGTCAGCGATCGACATTCCTTACAGTTTAGTGCGCAGCATGGGTGCGGCGGTGCCAATAGAGATAGAAAGGCACGCCGACGGCCAGCAGGCCAAGGTTTGCCAGCGTCTCGCGCGGGCGATGAATGATGGTGTTCACCACCCAGCCTCCGATCAGGATTTCATACGCGATCGGCAGCCAGGGATAGCCGAAGCAGCGATAGGGGCGCGGCAGGTCCGGCCGCCGCTTGCGAAATACGAACAGCGCCGCCACGCAAGCCACATAGGACAGGATCATCGCGAAAACGGTGTAAGTGAAGAGCTGCTCGTAGGTCCCGCTGAGCGCGATGAGTGATGCCCAGATCGCCTGCGCAATCAGCGCAAATGCCGGAGTCCGGAAGCGAGGATGAACATCGCCCATGTGCTTAAAGAACAGGCCGTCGCGTCCCATGGCGTAGCTCACACGCGCTCCTGCCAGCACATTGCTGGAGGTTGCGCCGAAGCAGGAGATGGCGATCAGCGCCGAGAGCCAGAAGGCGACAGCAGGCGAAAACAGCACCTCGGCAGCCGCCTGTGCGACTGCGGGCTGCTGGGCGATCCCCGGAACCGGCAGTGCGTACATGTAGACTGCATTCACCGCCAGATAAACCACGATGACCGCGACCAGTCCCAGAACCAGCGAGCGAGGGATATTGCGCTCGGGATTGCGAACTTCCCCCGCGGTCCAGGCAATGTAAACCCAGCCTTCGTAGCACCAGAAGACCGCGATGAAGGCCACACCGACCGCGGTCATCAATGGATACATGCCGTGAGCGAAGCTCTCTCGTATTCCCGCCGAGCTGAAGTGTCCCCAGCTGCCTCTGCCCAAGGTCAGCCCGAAGACGATGAATGCCGCCAGCGCCAGGTATTTGATCCAGGTGGCGACGTTCTGGAGCACGACCGCTGGGCGAAGTCCGCGGACGTTGATCGCTGTCAACAGAAGAATGGCGGCAATCGCGACTACATCGCCGCGCGTGAGATGCCAGACTGAGCCGGCGAGGCGCCAATCGTGGACGGTGACGCCAGGCGCCGCCATGATCACTTTTTCTGCCGCCAGAGGTGTCGCCACCCGGCCGAAGTATTCGGCGAAGGCGACTGCGATGGCGGCGACTCCGCCGCTCGACCCGGCAACGAACATCATCCAACCATAGAGAAAAGCAGCAAAGTCGCCATAGGCCTCGCGCAGGTAAACGTATTGTCCACCGGCCTCGGGAAACATGGCCCCGAGCTCGCCGAAGGCGAATGCCGCCATCAGAGAGACCACACCTCCGGCTGCCCACACCCCCAGGTAGAGCAACGGCGCAGGCACGGCCGTGGCGACGTCGCTGGGCGTCAGGAAGATGGCGCTGCCAATGGTTCCGCCAATGATCAAGAGCGCGGAGTCGAGCAGCGACATGCCCCGCACCAGGCCGGGGCGCGGCTGTGGAACCGGCTGTTCTTTCGCATCGAGCTGAGCGCGGGTGGATTCCATTCACGAAATTGAGGGGAATTTAGGCAGACATCGTCGCCCAAGTCTCGAAAAACGCGAGACCTGGGGCACCCCACGCCTCAGGTTTGGCACGCTTGCCTATAATTCGTGAGTTCGTCGGGAGGCTATCGGGAATGGCGCAGAGCGTCAACAGAATTTCCAATGCACTTATCGATCCCGCGGTGGAACGGGGTTTCACTCTGCCCTCGAATTACTACATCGAGCCGTCCTGGCTCGAGCTGGAACAGCAGCGCCTGTTTTTCAAAACTTGGCAGGTGATCGGATATCACGAGCAGGTAACCAAACCCGGCGACTACTTTACGTTCGATCTGTTGGGAGAGCCGCTGCTGGTCGCGCGTGGAACCGATAACGCTCTGCGCGGGTTTTACAACGTGTGCCGCCATCGCGCGGGCCCGCCGGCCGAGGGCTGCGGTTCGCGAAAGGTATTCCGCTGCGGATATCACGGCTGGACCTACAACCTCGAAGGCCAATTGCTGAATGCACCGGAGATGGAAGGAGTTTGCGACTTCGATCCCCGCCAGTTCGCACTACGTCCGATTCCCGTTGATGAATGGGGAGGGCTGGTGTTCGTGAACCTGGATCCGCAAGCCGAGCCGCTATTGCGCGATTTGCGCGAATTGCCCGAGCAGGCAGCCAAATTCGGCTTCGACAAGATGCGCTTCTACAAACGTCACGACTACATCATGGAATGCAACTGGAAAGTCTACATCGACAATTATCTGGAGGGGTACCACCTGCCCAGCGTGCATCCCAGCCTGAACCGCGAGTTGGATTACAGCCAATATGTGACAACGCTATATGCGCGGCACTTGCTGCAGTATTCGCCTATTCGCGGACCGGAGAATGAATCGACCAGCGAGCGCCGCTACCGCCAGTCAGAAGCAGAGCTGGCCGCGGAATACTACTGGATTTTTCCCAACTGGATGCTGAACTGTTATCCCGACAATATGTCGTTAAATATTGTCCTGCCGCTCGGGGTGGAGCGCACGGTGGCTATTTTTATCTGGTTTTTCCCCGAGCCCACGCTCAATACCGACACGCCCGAGACGACCTTCCGTTTCAGCGACGAAATCCAGATTGAAGATGGACAGATCTGCGAAGTCGTGCAGCGCAACCTGAGGTCGCAGAGCTACGATCGCGGACGCTACAGCGCGAAGCAGGAGAAAGGCGTGCACCAGTTCCACCGGCTGTATGCGGAAGCGATGGGGCTGGAAGGGAGGAGGTAGGAGCGCGAATGCTCGATCCCACCCTTCGCTGGGCTTAGGGTGGGGCACAGGCCCAGGACGACAAAGTGAAATTTCTGATATCGCATAGCGCGGGCATCGTCCTTCCGGCCGTCCACCTTTGTGATCTGGGGATGGGGGCGGAGTAAGCGTATGTTGGAGAGTGGAATGGTGTCGAAGGTACGCAGTACCGGCGATCTCTGGGAACACGAAGTGGTGGACTACTCCGCCAACATGGTCAGTCTGCGTCCGGTGAGGCGCCATGGAAGGCAGCACCGCATTCTGATCGGCACCGAGGAATGGATCGCCAACTCACTGCAAATCGGGGGCGCGCTCTGGGGAGTGTACGTGTTGCTCAGGCAGCCGCAACCCTGGGAGTCGCTGATAATGACTCCTGGACCCCTGGAGACCATCGGGGTGGGCGCTCTGTTGTGGCTCCATGCCAAGTGGCGCAATTCGGTAAAGCTGCGGTAAAAGGAATTTTCGCCAATAAACCGCAAGGCCCTTCGACTCGGACGCGGATCGCTTCACCGCGTCCTCGCTCAGGATGACACTATAGAGAATCAGCAGGTCACCGCCTCGAACTGATAACGGTGGAAGTCATCCAGCGTTCAGCTTCTTTCAGGGCACATCCGGCGCCGCACAGATGCGCAACGTCAAGCGAGCGGGCCATCAGTTCCGACCAGGGCAGCAACTGCCACTTCGGTTTGAGCGTCTCGTGATCGCTGGGTTGCACCTGCTCCACCCACGCCAGCCACCAGTGATCGACCTCGCCCTTGCGCTTGCCACAAATATTGCAGGTGAATGATTCCGTCCAGGTCATGTCCGCACTCCTAGTCGCTTGCCGCATGCCAAACCGTCCTGCCGGAGAGGTCTCTAGTTTCCTACCGGGAGCGGCAACACGCAACCCCTGAGATGGGAAGCGCGTCCCAGTGCTTGGATCGGGCGGCAGTTTGATCTATTCTTTGGTCTTTCGTCTTTGGTCGTTGGCCTTTGACTTTGGGGAGTTTGGGCTTCTGGGAAGGAGCGTATCGATGGCAACTCCAAAAACCGCACACCAGATCTGTTCAATCCAGGATTTCGTGAAGCAGCTGCGACAGCTTCCCGAGAGGACGTTTCAAGAGATCGAAGAGCTGCGGTCCTTCCTTGCTCACAACCCCGTCGATCCCGACACGCTCACTCCCTACATCTGCTGGGATAGCCAGCACTATACCCGCACTCTGATCGACAAGACGAGGCTCTACGAACTGCTGGCCATCTGCTGGGAGGTGGGCCAGGTGAGCTCGATCCACAACCATCGCGGGCAAAACTGCTGGATGGCGGTCCCCATCGGCCGGCTTATGGTGCAGAACTATCGCGTGCTATTTCAGGACCTGGAAGGCGGCCGATGTAAGCTTGAGCGGACTTTTGCGGTGGAGATGAATGCCGCAAGCCCAGTGGCCGTCAATCCCAAGGAACCTGTGCACAAGGTTTACAACCCCAAAGAATTTGGCGAGCGCGCGGTGAGTCTGCACATCTACTCGCATCCCTTCGATAGCTGCGATGTGTACTCCGAAGAGCAGCAAACCTGCGGCACGATCAAGCTGAGTTACACGACAGAGTACGGGAAAAGACGCGCAGCTTCCGGAGTGTAGTCCTTCCAGACGACAAGAGCATTCGCTTACGCTCCGAACTGCCGCAAGTGGTGATCCATATGCAGGTAGGCCATGCGCATCCATGCCTTCTCCGACATGGGGCCGAGCTGCGGATGAGGCTGGAATTGGAAGTCTCGTGGCTGTCGGGTGAAGCGATCCATCAGATTCCTTAGCTCGCTTACATCGTTAGCGAAGACTTCCGGTCGGGTGCCGCCTTTCTGTTGATCCAACTCGGGAACGGATTTGAATCCCTTAGGCCAGGGAATCGGCGCCCAGAGTGCGATCCATCTCGCCAGCGCTCTTGGATAGGGAACCGGCGTGCTGCTTACTCGTTTCACGCCCATGTACATGCGGAATCCGTCGCTCAAATGGCAGATCATCTCGTGAGCCGACATTTTTCCCCAGCGGCGTTCGGACGAGGGGCCGATCTTTTCGAGCCGGGCGATGAGCTCGGCCTTTTCTCCCGTGTTGCTGAGAGTCTTCATAAGAAATGCAGCAGCGTATTATTCTGCCACGAAGAGACGGACAGCGGATGTGATATGTTGCATGTCCTACCCTTCGCGAAATGCGGGCAAAAGGGTGGGCGACCCATCCTGGTCTTCCTCTGACGCGCAATACCAGTTAACTTCAGCTCCTCGGTCTCAACTGTGATCTGGCACGGGACAAGAACATCTGCAAAAGAGCACACCGCGAATTTTACAGAAAACACCCTCCACGCCGTCCGCATCTCTAGCCCAGGACCGGTCCGACAGAGAGCGGCTGGAGGTCAGCGGGCGTGCGCAGGGCAGTGCTGGTAGTAGATGATAACTCGACGATTCGCCAGGCAATCTGCCGGCTTTTCACCGCGGACGAGGACTTTGATGTATGTGGTCAGGCAAAAAACGGTAGGGAGGCAATCGCCAAAGCTCAGGAGTTACGCCCCGATTTGATTGTCATCGACCTTTCCATGCCCATCATGAATGGTCTAGAGGCAACGCGGGCCATCAAAAAGATCATGCCTACGGTCAGGATCATTATGTTTACCGAGTACGACGACGACTTCCTGAAGCAAGAAGCACATTCCGCCGGGGTTTCGGCAGTGTTGTCTAAATCCGAACATATTTCGCGGCTGGTGGGCACAGCTCGCGGCCTCTTTCTGGCAGGGGCAGCTTAGCCGGTAGTTCCCCAATCGGGATAATCCAGCTTAGTTTTCTTCACGATTCGCAGCGATCGCATCGCATCGGACAGGGCGAGCCGTTCCCGTTCGTGATCAGGACTCAGCGAGATGGCCTGCAGGCGATTGAAGATCGCGGTCTCTGCTTCGGTAACCCTCTCCTGCAATTCCCCTGGATCTGCGATTAGTGCCGCCAAGTAAGGCTTTTGCCACTCGGGATAAATGAACTCCGGTTCCGCTGGAGGTTTCATCATGTGACTCTCTTCTTGCAAGGCAAGAGCCTGCTTACCCTGTCTGAGAATGGTTCTTTCGGTTGAGAGGTTCGTCTCTGGCTGCATTCCCTTTGTCCTTTCTGGAGGAATTTGAATGTCTGCAATCTTTTTAACCACCTCGACCGGAATCTGCTCGAAATGAGTCTTGGTACGTCGCATGGTACGTCGCATGACACTTCACCCCCACCAGGCAAACAGTAGCAGGTCAACTCTCATACGGGTCATATCTGTTGGAAATTGCTAGCTCGGTATTTTGGCCTGCCAGATGGCGCATTTAACGGCTATTCCTGAGCCCTTCAAGGGCCTTTTGCTTGCACATTTAAGGGCTATTCTGGCTGGATGGATAATTATACGGTTCTTTATTTTTGTTTTACATCTCGTTACGTTTTTGATACGATTACTTCACGTTAGCAATGCAGCACGTTGGTGCGAGGAGAACTGCGATGAAACCCCGCGGCAACAAAGTCGCGATGAACTTCAAGACCATGCAGCAGATGGATGTCCCGCAGGGTCGCAACGGAAAGCACAAACAGATCGTGACCCGTATCCTCTCCGACCTCGATCAGGTGGACAAGGGCGTCGCCCTTAGAGTGCCATTGGCAGAACTGGCGGAGAGCAAGGAAAAAGTTCGCTCGGCACTGAGCCGCGCAACCCACAAACTGGGGCGCAAAGTGGTCACTGCCAGCGATGGCGACTTCCTGTACGTGTGGAATGAGAACTAGCGCTACCGCGTGGGTGCCTACGGGGAGCCAGGGCTGATTGCGCGGTCCAGCGGTGGAATTGCCCCACTCAATCCAACAGAGGGCTTAAGTACGCCACGCGACCACGCGTCCGAGGCGCGGGCCCGTGAGTGAATGAAGGGTCCCGGTGTACGGGAACTGCTTCTGCGACTTTTTGTTGCTGATATTCTCTGGCTGCACGTGAATTGGCCCTTTCTGGTTGCCAGCTGGTGTTAGCTTGCGGCACTATCGCTGCGGAAGAGCAAGCGGGCCGCCCAAGGCGTCTTGTGCAAGATCAAAAGCTTCAGCTATTTAGAAAGAGCTGTCCTGGAACCCCTCGGCGAGTTGTGCAATCACTTGCAATAGTGTGGCAAACTTTTTCTCGCGCCAATGCGACCGACTTGAACCGTCGGCAAATCCCGTTCTGAGTTCCGTAGTTGGCGTAACATCCCCATTACGCTCATTGTCCGGTAGTGGTTTTAATTGCTTGTTTGGAATGTTAGGTTTGGCTTCGAGGTTGTAAAATGAGGGGCCCACGGGAGACCCGAATGTTGCTGCGCCTTCTCCCCGTCATCGGTCTGATTTTTCTATCCCAAGTGTGCTTTACCTACGTGCCCGGCCTAGGCCATGCTTTTCGTAAACTGCGCCAGTCGCCAAGTCCACTGCACCACTCGCTGAACTTATCGCGCCTGACTCGTCGCCAGCTGAAAGTCGTCCGATTGCTTTCGCTAGCTCCAACGCAGAGCTTGCTGGCAATAGTTGATATTCACTTGCATCTAGCACGCCAATGGGGGCGAAGTTTGCGCCATCCCACGAGATTTTCAAACCGTTGAATGCTTCCTCGACTATTGCCTTCCGCTTAGGTCCTCGTTCGACTAGGTCTCGGGTCATTGCAACAAGCGAACGGTTTTGTTCCTCAAGGCTAAGCTGTTCGAATGCTCGACTAATAGCTCTTAACGTAGGAGCCCTGCGCTCAGGGTCTGCACCCGGGATGTCGAACCCAGCCCTAAGGCCCGCAGTGTAAAACTCCTTCGCTGATATGAATTCTTCTTTTTCGGCAGAAGCCCATTCTCCAAGCACGATAGCAAAGAGCGACGCAGTCCGCCCCTCCGGCTTCACGTCTGACTTCGGCAGTATTCATATCGAACCCTCGAATCCCGGTGCTTTTGACGCCGTACATTTCCTGTACGACCCGACCAACGGATTCTCTTCGATCATGAAGATATTTGACCGCGACTTGAACACCGACATGAGCAAGCATGCATGGAGTAGGAAAGAAGGCTGGATGCTTTGGGCGCCGATGCTGGGGCTGCAAACGCCCGACCCGGCGCTTCAGTTTCCGGCTAGCACGAAGCTTCAGCCCTATGTGTTCGTGAGGAATTTGTCGGCCAAGCCGACCAACGTGCAGATGCGGCTCTATTGGCGTTCGGCGTCTTCTAACGGAGCCACACCTCCACAGGTGCTCACACTGAAAGCCGGCGAAATGCAGAAGCTGGATGTTGTCTCCCAGTTCAAAAACCTGCCCAAGGAAGCCAATTGGGCCACCGTATCGATGCTGACAAATTCCGGACCGGATGAGGTGATTGCCGTTGCGGCCTCATACGATGATACCGGCCGCTATGGCGTGCAGACTCCATTCACAGACCAGATGTCGGCTCACTGGGAAGGCGGTGCGTGGGAAGTGGACGACGCCCATAACACGCTGATCACGGTCGGCAATGGCGGCCGCAAAGACACGCACGCGCGAATGATCTTTCACTATGTTACGGCTAAGGGTCATGCTGACTATGTTCTCGAGCAGAAGCTGGCACAGGACGAGCAATTGTTCATCGATCTGGGCAAGTTGATTCGCTCGCAAACCCCCGATGCGAAGGGCAATGTCTTTCCCACTTCAATTACGAGTGGCAGCTACACGCTCCTGGACCTCGACGACAAAATGGGGAACGTTTTTGAGGGCAAGGTAGTTACCGATAAGCGCTACGGAGATGCCTCTTACGGCTGTATGCAGTGCTGCGGTGTTGGAGTTCACGCCTACCTCGATCAGAATCCTATCGGAGTCGGGATGGGGCTAAGTTTTTCACCCGTGACGGTGACTGGTATGGACGGATGCACGGATGATTTCTTGGATGCGACTGGTTTCTTTAACTCGTGGTGGACGGCAGATGCTTCCATTGCCACCGCTCAGTATTCCCAGTCAAACGGAATCAGCGTAGGATCGACTACTACGTTGGCGCAAGGGCAGGTTCCTCGTAATTCTTTGCGTACACCATGCCATACAGACCTGAAGACTCCGCAGTCCGGCACGAATGTTCCACCACAGTTCAATGTGGCGTACAGCGACTATATTGGAGTCGATTGGATCAACGGCCCAAGTTATTGCTACTATCAAGGAAATTCGAATGATTTAATCTACATGGGGGATGCCTATCGCGGCACATATCGCGCAACGGAATCGCTTCTGATAATACCGGACCTCCAGACATATTCTGGTTTTTTCAAGGGGGTCGGACAAAGTAGAAACTATGGTGCTGGCTCACCCGCCAATGGGTCCACACTGTCTGCCGCGGACGAGGACGGTATTCCGAACGACTGTCACCTGTGGAACGCATCAGGGTTTGCTGATACGAGTTCTATGGGTTTGGTTACGAGCTTTCCCTATGCACATCAGGGGCAGGTTGAGTACAGTGGGGCAGCACAGAATCCGCTTGAGAGCACATATGCACCTATCACTTGGGACATGCGTACAGTGCTCGACACAACCAATCCGCAATCGCCAACCGCATACGCGAATTACAACCACACTTGCTTTCCATCCCATCAGATCAAGGTCAACAATGCCGTGATTTATCTTTACACTCCGAGCCGGTACGATCTTACGTACATAACTTATTGTTTGTATTTCCAGTACGGCAAGATCACCGGCCAAACAACGGCTACCACTGTTCCACCTCAATAAGGAGAAATAAGAGTGTTTTTTGCGCGGCAGGTAGGGTTCCGCTATTTAGCGGCTATTGTGGTGGCCCTTGCGGTATGCCAACTACACGCTCAAGTGGCGAGTACGGAGGCAGGGGTCTCTCTTCAGAAGTCATTTCAAGGTTTCATTGAACGCTTCAACTCTGCACAGGCCCCCAAGGACGATGAATTGCTGAGGATTGCCGACGGTATTCCGGGCACACGTTCTGATGATGTCTCCAAAGCCATTCCGTCATTTTGTGCAGCGCTTTTGCGCCAGGATGACAGGATTAAACTTGCGGGCGCCTTCATGTTAACGATTGTCGCCCAACGTTCAGACGGCGCTGCTCTATTGACACCCCATGTGGATTGCATAGGTAGACTTCTCAATCTACCCGACGAACGATTACAAGCGGCAGGAGTTGGCATTTTTGCGTTCATGAAGCCAAGCCCGCCATCATCCGCAACGAAATCTCTAATTGAGTATCTGACGCGAACTGATCGAAACCCTATGGCGCAGGCCAATGCTCTCTCACTGCTTTTGCGAATTGCGCCCGAGAATAGCGAGGTCACATCGGCGGTAGACAAATTCTTGTCGCAGTCGTTAAGCCTTCAGGTAAGAGAAGCTGTCCTCAATGGCATTGCAAATACACGTACCGAGAACCCCCATTTCACAAACATTCTTATCGCAGCCTTGAACGATCGAGACAAGGAAATAAGATTTCAGGTTGCGCAGGCGTTCCAAAGAATGCCGAAAGAGGCGGTGCTACAAGCACAGCCCGCTCTCCAGAAAATGATAGAAAACCCAAGGGAGTTGGTCGACATTCAGAATGCTGCGCGAGAAGCTCTGAAGCGGAATGGATTGATCATGCAGTCAAATGATGTGGAGAAGAAATAGACAAGTGGCATTCGGTCTACTTGAAAAGTCTGCTTAGCGGATGCGGTCCGACGTCCTTTACACTAGCGTTTGCACCGCTTGATCCCCAGCCACCAACATCTTGGACTTTCAGGCCGTCGACGGAAATTGCGCGGTATCCATAGAGGCCACGATAGCGATTGCCCCATGCCTCAAACTCGACGATCACGACAGTCCTTCCAGATTTTTCCAGCTGGTTGCATAGACCCTGACCAGAAATGACCTCCTCATAGTGGGGGTTCTCAATGAACCTGAGTCGTACCGGCTGGGCTTGGGGGTAGTTTCGCATATAGTATTCGGGTGCACATTCCCATGTCATCTCTTTCTGAACCCGGATCTCACGATTGCAACCCACGCCAAAGAACAGCATGCTACTTATGATAATGATCATCGAGACCTGTCGATTCATCTCAGGAGACCTGACCCACCTCTACTCATTGTAGACGCTTATGAAAATGAAGGAGCAAGGATGTGTCTTTGGATGAAATCAATCCCATAAAGCGGCTTAGTTTAGCGTTTGTTGGGCTGCTGGCGGGCGATGCGGTGTTGCTTGTTTGTCTCCTGGAAGAGGCCGCCCGGCTGCGTGCCAGGCTCGTCGTAGAACATGCTGGGGGAACATTCCGCCTAATGCCAGGAGCGTTAGAACACTCTGTCTTGTATGGAATCTTCTCATTCTGGGGTTGGCTCTTAGTCGGCGTACCTATTGCAGTGTTTGTCCCCCCTGCTGCTATTAGACGCTTATCTTGGCCTCTCACTTTGTTTGTTGGTGCTGCTCTCGGTCCGGTTACTCTATTGCTGATCTTTCTTCTGCATGGGCATGGGCACGTACAATTACTGCCCGATCCTTTTTACACTCGAATTGTATGGGGTTTCTCAGTTGTGGTCTCCACTGTTTCTTTTGCCGTGTATGCGAGTCTTTTGCGATGGATGAGACTATTTCATCGACGCGCGCGTCCGGCGGCCTGATCCCGGATAGGATTGGCACAAATTTTGTGGGTTCTATCTGCGCGGCGAGAGAGGTGAATGCAACAACAGGACAGGGTTGGCCTACGAGCGGAAGCGGAGAGCGGGTGATACCGCTGCGCCCTGGAAGAGAACCGTAGAAGCAAATCTAAAGAAGTAGAGAAACCTCTAAGTATATTGCGCAAGGGTCCTCCCAGTCAGACTAAAAGGAAACTTGAATCGTGCGCGATTCCGCCCCCCTCCATGCCCACATTCACTCCCTCTCCCGTGCACGTTTCCGTAACCGCTCCCGGCCCCGATCCCGCTCCGGCAACGGCAGGGGGGTCGGAATTTTTCCCGAAGGATACCTCCCCCCCAGCCGATTGACTTGATATGCGGCGCGGCCTAACATGGCCTTCCCGACAGGGTGGAGGCCTTCCCATTGATCGGCCGTACCATCTCTCACTATCGCATCCTGGAGAAGCTGGGAGGTGGCGGCATGGGAGTGGTTTACCTGGCCGAGGACGTCAAGCTGGGACGCCGGGTTGCCATCAAGTTCATTCCTGACCGCCTTGCCGATGACAGCAAAGCAGTAGAGCGTTTCGAACGCGAAGCCCGTTCCGCCTCGCAGATTAATCACCCCAATATCTGTACCATCCACGAAATTGACGAGCAGGACGGGCAGCCCTTCATGGTGATGGAGTTGCTCGAGGGCGACACTTTGAAAGAGCGCCTTCAGGGCAACAAACCGCTGCCTTTCGAAGAAGTGCTGACGGTGGGGGTGGAGATTTCCGAGGCGCTGGATGCGGCGCATGCGCGCGGGATCATCCACCGCGACATCAAGCCAGCCAACATTTTCCTGACCACCCGAGGTCACGCCAAGATTCTGGATTTCGGCCTGGCCAAGCTGCAGGAACGCAAAATGGCGCCCCGCCCGGTGACGACCGCGGGGGATGAGGTCTCTGACACCAACTACGAAGAGACTCTGACTGCGATTGGGGTGGTTCCGGGCACCGCCGTGTACATGTCGCCCGAGCAGGCTAAGGGCGAGGAACTGGATTTCCGCACCGATATCTTTTCGTTCGGCGTAGTGCTGTACGAGATGGCCACGGGGCAGAAGCCGTTCGCTGCGAAAAACGTCATCATGACGCTGGATGCAGTGTTGCACAAGAAGCCAACGTCGCCGCTGAGATTAAATCCGTCGTTGCCGTTCGAGTTTGAGCGCATCGTCGGCAAGGCGATGGAGAAAGACCGCGACAAGCGCTACCAGAGCGCCAAGGAACTAGGGGCAGACCTGCAGAAGCTGAAGCACGACACCGACGCGGATACGGTGACCAAGACCGCGGTCAGTGCAGTTCTGCGGCGGCGCCCAACCAACACGTTCAGCGGCATGGATTCGATCCGTATTTACCGGCTGATCGGATTGGGGGCAATCGTGCTGGCTTTGCTGCTGCTGGCGGTGGGGTGGTTTGTGCGCCACCGCGGAGTGAGCGTTCGCGCAAGTTCGGGGAAGTCATTGGCGGTTCTGCCGTTCCAGAATGCGAGCGGCGACTCTTCGCTTGACTACCTGCGGTTCGCGCTGGCGGACGAACTCGGCACCGCGCTCACCTACATGCCGTCGCTGGAAATTCGCCCTTCGTCGGCTACGCGCAAATATGCTACGGGAGACTTCGATCCGCAGAAGATAGGAAAGGAGCTACACGTCGACACCACGGTTTCCGGACATTTCGTCAAGCAGGGTGAAAGACTGATCGTTGGACTGGAGGCGGTGGACACCAAGACAAACCGCGTGGTCTGGCAGGGTTCGGTTACCGGACTTCCGCAGGATTTGACAGGGATGCAGGCCCAGCTGAGCTCGCAGGTGCGGCAAAGATTGCTGCCGGCGATCGGGGCAACTACTGGCGGCGTGGAGAGCGCCACCAAGCCCAAGAATCCCGAAGCATATGATCTGTTCCTGCGCAGCGCCTCGGTTCCGCACGATCCTGTTCCCAACCAAGAAGCTGTCAACATGCTGGAAAAGGCGGTGGGCCTGGATCCGGCGTACGCGCCGGCGTGGGATGAGCTGGGGATGCGCTATTACTACGACGCGTCTTACGGGACTGGCGGGCCGGGAGTATTTCAGAAATCGATTGCCGCGCTGGAGCGGGCAGTTGCGTTGGATCCCAACCTGATTTCGGCTGCCGCGCACCTGGCGCGGGATCGGGCGGAGAGCGGCGACATAGTTGGGGCATACAAGCAGGCGCGCGAGTTGGTGAATCGCCGTCCCGACAATGCCGGGGCGAGGCTGGCACTGGCGTATGTGCTGCGGTATGCCGGGCAACTGCAGGAGTCGGCCCAGGAATGTGAAAAAGCAGGCGGACTCGATCCGGGGAATTTTGAATTCCGTTCCTGTGCTTTTACCTTCTTTGAGCTGGGGGAGAACCAGCGGGCGATTGAATTCCTGGAACTGGACGCCGGCTCGGAATATGCCAACAATGTTATGCCGTCGATCCTGTTGCGCCAGGGCAAGGTCAGCGAAGCGCGAGAGATCGTGGACAAGATGTCGATGCGGCCGCCGTGGAATGGAGGCATCCTGGAGCGCTGCCTGACGGCGCATTCCGCCTCCGAAGTCGAGCAAACGGTGAAGGATCTTGAGCCGTCGCTACTGCTGGAACGCGATCCGGAGATGAAATATTTCCAGTCGTCGCTGATGGCCTACTGCGGGCAGTATGGCATCGCTGCCAACGTCTTGAAGACAGCGATAGCGCAGAATTATTGCGCGTCCGTAGCGCTGGAGAAGGATCCTTTGTTTAATCGCTTCCGGCAGAAACCGGAATTCCCTCCATTAAAAGCAGCAGCCACGGATTGCGAGAGCAAGTTCCTGGCGGCGCGGGGAAAATAATTGCCACACCCGGTCGAAGCTACGCTTCGACCTCCCACGTTAGCCAACTGACGCCTAACATAGGGCACCCGCAAAACTCGCCGAAATTCGGCGGAAATAAATCAACTACATCACTCTGCGTATTTCACCGAGCAGCCGTAGGGACGGCTGGTCGGGTTGCTGACGGGCTTCCCCGTGGTCGCCTCTTGTAACGCCGCCTCTACATAGTTTTTCGAGGTTGGGATGTCGGAGGCGTCGGTTGAGGCTTTGTCGTCGATAGCGCCGTTGTAGATCAGCACCCCATCGGGATTGATGATGAACATGTGCGGCGTGGTTTTGGCATCGTAGAGATGGCCGACGGCACCGTTAGGGTCGAGCAGGACCGCGGTTGGAGACGCTGCCATCTGCTTGAGGTAAGCATTCTCTTCGTCGGCGGTGACGTAGCCCTGCTTGCCGGGAGCTGAAGAGATCACGGTAAACCACACCACGCCCTTGCCGGTCCATTCCTTCTGCAGATTTTGCATGTTGTGACTGGTGTAGTGCTTTTGGGTGAATGGGCATCCTTGATTGTGCCATTCGAGGACCACAAACTTGCCTTTGTAAGCGGAAAGCTGCTCCGTCTTGCCATTGCTGTCGGTGGCGGTGAAATTGGGAGCAGGATCGCCCACCTTGGCGGCAAAAGCCGCAGCAGAGAATGTTAAAAGCGCGAGAGAAACGAGGAAGGAACGGGAGAGCTTCATTAGGGAACCTCCTGCAGCATCAGAGGATGAAGATTTAGCGTACGGATTTCTTAGATGCGGCGTCCGCGACGGGAGCGTCAATGAAGTAACCCTCGTTGGCGGTGACGACCAGTACACCTTTCAAATTGGAGATCGATTTCAGCAGCTGATCGGATTTCTTGAGATGCAGCTCCCATCCTCGTGGGCCGGGAGTGAGTTTTTGTTCGGCGGCGTTGTCGATCTGCTCAGGTTCGAGAGGGAAGAAGCGCGCGTCGGAAACCGACTTCCCAGCCTTAATGTTCAGCACGAATTCCTGCGGGCGGGATGAAACCGACGCTTTCCAGGTCTTGGGCAGGGGCTTGGGGAGCTTCATGCGGCTCTTGTCGAAGAATTCCTTTACCGCGGTATCGGGAGCAGAGGTTTGGGCAACGGGCACGGCCAGGGTGACTCGGGCCTTGCCGGGCATGCAGACGTTGCGGCACATCAGCCATTTGACATTGGCGGCTAGGTTGACCCTGGTTCCTGGCTTGGCCGTGGGAGGTGCGGTGATCGGAACCAGCAAGACTGCCTGATCGTGATAGCCGTAGTCCACGATGGTATCCATCTGGAAGCGCTCTGGCGTGGGCCACTGGATTTCGCCGGCGGTGAAGCCGGGCGGCAGATCCCATTGGACTTTCGGCGGCTCGCCGGAGTCACCCGCGTTGATCCAATAGATGTGCCAGTTGCGCGCAATGTCGAAGTGGAGACCGATCCAGAATGGCTGCCCAGGCGAAATAGCCTGGTTTTCCGAAACCAGGTTCAATTCCACCGGCGAGGTTAGAGCGTCGCTCGCCCACGCCGATGCCGCCGCGAACAGCAGCAGGACGAGCAGGCGGACTTGCAAGGAGGCGAGGCACATGTCTCTAGTTTAACCTGAAGGCTCGTTGCTGTAGTCTTGCCAATTGCGACGCGCGAGGACCGGCGGTGCGATTGCTCCCACATCTCTGGTAATTGGATTGCAGATTCGTGGCGTGACCAGTGTCACATCGCCGGGCGGTTACCTCATCCATAATCGCTCGCTCAAACCGATAGCCAGGATCGCAAGAGGATTCGCTCGCCTCTGGATTGAGCCGGGGCTGTCTTCCTAGCTCTTGAGAGGCTGGAATGCGGGCAAGATTTGCAGCCGCGGTGCTGATTGCAGTGCTTCTGGGGACAACCATCGGCATTGGCGCCTACACCTTTGTTTATGCCAAGGGATATTCCTACCTCTCGAACAACCCCGGGGCCTGCGCTAACTGCCACGTCATGCAGTCGTACTACGATGCCTGGATCAAGAGCAGCCACCGCTCCGTGGCGGTTTGTAATGACTGCCACACGCCTCACAACCTGGTCGGAAAATATGCGGTGAAGGCCAGCAATGGATTCTTCCACTCCCTGGCGTTTACTTCGGGACGCTTTCCCGATTCCATCGATATCAAGCCTAGAAATTATCGTGTGACCGAGGCCGCCTGCCGGCACTGCCATCAGGAAATCGTGACCGCGATTGATGGCTGGCATCGGCAGGCTGCCGGCATGTCGTGCACCCGCTGTCACTCTTCCGTGGGACACACGGAAACAGCGGCCTCGCTGCCGCAACCCACACATCGAGGAACAAGCAATGAATAGGATGAGCGAGACAGGCCGCGCCCGAATTTTGTTCTTCGCCACTGTGTTCTTCGCCGCCGTTGCCGCGCTGGCTGTTACCGCGCTGCTGGTTAACATCTTCGAGCGCAAGCAGGAGGCTAAGAATCCTTTCTATCGCGTGGTGGAGTTGAACAACACCGTCGACGACCCGGAAACCTGGGGCAAGAACTTCCCCATGCAGTACGACGACTACAAGCGCACCGTCGATCAGCAGCGCACCCGCTACGGCGGCAGCGAAGCCCTCCCCCATACGCCGACGCAGGCGGATCCGCGGGCGGTAGTCGCGCGCTCCAAGCTGGAAGCTGACCCTCGATTGATTGAAATGTGGGCGGGATATTCCTTTTCCAAGGACTATCGCGAGAAGCGCGGCCACGCTTACATGCTCGAGGATCAGACCTTCACTGAACGTCAGAAGGCGAATCCTCCGGGAGCCTGCCTGAACTGCCACGCCTCCATGGTGGTGGCCTACAACCAGGTGGGAAATGGCGATCCCATGAAGGGCTTCGAAGCCATCAATCACATGACTTATGCCGAGGCCCGCAAGCTGGTGAAGCACCCAATCGCCTGCATCGATTGCCACGATCCGCGGACGATGGAATTGCGAGTCACGCGCCCGGCATTTATCGAAGGCATCAAGGTGCTGAAGGCGTCACAGGGGATCGCAGATTACGACGTCAATAAGATGGCCAGCCGCCAGGAGATGCGTTCATTTGTGTGCGGGCAGTGCCACGTGACGTATTACTTCCGCGGGCCGACCAAGCAGCTTACGTTCCCGTGGGCCAAGGGATTGAAGGTCGAAGAGATTGTGGCGTTCGAAGACGAAGACAAGGTGGTGGAGTGGAAGCACGCGGAAACCGGAGCACCGCTGATCAAACCGCGGCATCCGGAATTTGAGCTGTGGAATCAGGGCATCCACGCGCGTTCGGGCGTGGCTTGCGCCGACTGCCACATGCCGTACAAGCGCGAAGGCGGCCTGAAGATCAGCGACCACAACGTGCGCAGCCCGCTGTTGAATATCAACCGCGCCTGCCAGACCTGTCACAAGTGGCCGGAAGAGGAGTTGAAGGCGCGGGTGGAGGAGATCCAGACGCGCTTCTTCAACATTCGAAACGTAGCGATGGATTCGCTGATCGACCTGATTCACGACATCAAGGCAGCCAAAGCTGAAGGAGCGAGCGATGCCGAACTGGCGAAGGCGCAGGATTATCAGCGCAAAGCCCAGTTCTATATCGATTTCGTGGAGGCAGAGAATTCCACCGGATTCCATGCGCCCGGCGAGGCCACGCGCATTGTCGCCGACGCCATCAATTTCTGCCGCCTGGGGCAACTGGAGCTGCGCCAGATGAAGCCGGTGAAGCAGGCGGAGGTGAAGAAGACGGGGATGGGCGAAAGATAGAGCGGTGATTCGTCGGAAACTCTAACCACAAGATCTTTCGACTCGGACGGGGATCGATCTGCCCCGTCCTCGCTCAAGATGACAGGATAGGTGCATTGCCGGTGAGCTTCAAAACGCGCATGAGCCCAAGAGCTATTCGCCAGAACGATCGCTGCTCGGTCGTGGTTCCACCGCGGAGAAGAACCACCCAGGCTCATCGAATCGCGAATAAACGAGATGCCTGCCATCGGTTCCGTTCAACCATTTGAAGCCGCTGGGCTTTGGAAGCCGCCTCGATGCCGCGCCTATAGGAAGCCACTCTCCGCTGTGCCCCTCTTTTCGAAGCTGGTACAAGGCCCACTGGGCGCTGCCATCTCTATTGCGAGTGACGAAACTCGCATACACCTTGCCAGAGTCCAGCATCGCAACTCCGGTGATGGAACTCCCGAAAAGCCTTTCCGGCAGATTGTGGCCATCAGCATCGTACTCAGCCCAGGGATGAGTCGCCTGCGGCAGCTTCCAGCGGCTCAGAACACCGCGAGACGTGTCGTATTCGATCCACTCGTCAGTCGCGCCTTCGTAGATTCCCACTGTCGTGCCACGGCATTGCATGGTCAGATCAGGAAGCTCATGAAGGCCGCGAAGTGCCGGTCCAGGCCATTTGGGAAAGCTCGCTCGGTCTAAAGCGGCCGTAAGCCGCTTGCCGTCACTCAAGCGATATTGCCGGAGCACAGGATATGATCGCGTGCTCTCCCGCTCGTTGATTCGCACCCAGCCCATGGCCCACACCGTTGAATCATCACAGGCGCTGACCCTCGTGACCGCATACTTTCGCGTGTCCAACATGGGGTCAAGCTGACCCTCGCGATCGACTCGGCCCACGAAGCACTGCCGCGCTCCATCCTCGAGCAGAGCACACCCGGAGACGATCAGTTTGCCGCCAGGACTGACGCTTGCATCCGACAGGCTGACAGATCTCGCATTCGGAATTGAGATTTTGATCGATGCGCGAAAAGTATCCTTGTCGTACAGGTCGACAAAGGAATCGGGATAAGGGTGGACATAGACCAGATAGTCCCTCTCCCAAACACCACGCCCTTGTTGAAAAAACGGATCATAAGCCGTGGTGCTCTCTGGAGCGGCAAGTGCAAGCTGCGGCGCCTCCACTACTTTCGTTGTGTCTTGCGGTTGCTGTGAAATTGCGCAAGTGAGTGAAACCAGAACCGCGGCTGTCACTGAAATCAGTCGGTGCATATATTCTCCGCTCGCAGCAACCACTCAGCTGCGTGATCGTATCCTTAGAACGCTGATGCTGTTCGACGATTGCAATGAATTCCGCACAGGTTCAACGACGTTTGAACTATCGACCGGACCACGCGAGCGGTCGCTTGCCGAGCGGCCCTGTCACCATCTAAGTCCTGAAAGGTCATAGGCTTGAGCAGCCCAGCCTATTCGAGCGAACCTTCCCACTAAATCCACTAGTGCCCATCCCAGATTTACCCAAAAGTTCATATCCCGCTCGCCGCGGACTTGCTAAGCTATTAGCAGCGGAAATCCCAGTAGTATTCCTGTGGATCCCCCGATTGATGGATGCGGTTGGATATTGTCCGCAAGATCCACCCTCTAAGTTGCAAATGTTCTAGCGGAAGTCTTGTCAGCGAGGGCTACCGAAGGCGAATTCTTTTATGGCAACCAAGACCACCGCTCTCATCAACCGCCGACCCAAGCCGGAAATCGTAATCGAAGAAGAAATCACGACAGCGCCGGAACTCGAGATCCCTTCGCTTGACGATCGCAGCCTGTATCTGAATCGTGAGCTGAGCCTGCTCGCGTTTCAGCGCCGCGTTCTGGAAGAAGCGCAGGACGAATCCAATCCTCTGCTAGAGCGAGTGAAGTTTCTGTCGATTGTTGGCTCCAACCTGGATGAGTTTTTCATGGTGCGGGTAGCGGGGCTGAAACGGCAACTGGAGAGTGGCGCTTCAGAAGTCGGACCGGACGGTATGAGTCCGGCGGCGCAGTTGGAGGCGATTCGCACCGAGGTACTTGAGCTGCTGGGAAGCGCCCATCGGTGCATTCGCCGGCAGCTGGTCCCCGCCCTAGAGCGGGCAGGGATTCACCTGATGGAGTACGAGCAGCTGACGCCGCAGCAGAAGGCGCGCGCCGACCGGTACTTCACCGAGACCGTGTTTCCGGTATTGACCCCGCTGGCCTTCGATCCCGGGCGGCCGTTCCCCCACATCTCGAACTTGAGCCTGAACCTGGCGATCCTCATTCGCGACAAGGAGGGTGAGGAGCACTTCGCTCGTCTCAAAGTACCCGACGGGTTGCCCCAACTGGTCCCGGTCGATCGTGTAACTCCCAATGGGAGGCGGTCGAAGGTCCAAAAGCACCAGTCATTCCTCTGGCTTGAAGATCTGATCAGCGCGAACCTGAACCTGCTGTTTCCGGGCATGGAGATTGTGGAAGCGCATCCTTTTCACGTGACGCGCGACGCCGATATTGAAATCCAGGAGCTGGAAGCTGGAGACCTGCTGGAAACGACAGAAGAAGGAATCCGGCAACGACGTTTCGGTGATGTGGTGCGCCTAGTGGTGCGTGCTGAAATGCCGGCGCACATCCTGAAGATTCTCATCAACAATCTCGAAGTCGACCGCAAAGATGTGTACCGGGTGAAGGGCCCGCTCTCCCTCAGCCGCTACAAATACATCGCCGGGCTGGACCGGCCGGAGCTGAAGGATCCGCCATTTTTGCCGGCGGTGCCAGCCTCGCTCGATCTCGATGTGGCCAGCGAGGAGGAGGATCTTTTCAGCGCCATTCGCCGGCGCGATATCCTGCTGTACCATCCTTACGATTCGTTCCAGACGGTAGTCGATTTTTTGCAGAAGGCGGCGCGCGATCCCTCGGTGCTGGCTATCAAGATGACGCTCTATCGCGTGGGACGGAATTCGCCCATTGTTGAAGCCTTGCTGGAAGCCAGCGAAAACGAAAAGCAGGTAGCCGCGCTGGTGGAATTGAAGGCAAGGTTCGACGAGGAAAGCAATATTGAGTGGGCGAGAGCGCTGGAACGTCAGGGCGTGCACGTCGTCTACGGACTGCTAGGTTTGAAAGTGCATTCCAAGGTTGCCCTGGTAGTGCGCAAAGAAGGCGACACCATTCGCCGCTACGTGCATCTGGGAACCGGCAACTACAACCCAGTGACGGCGCATTTGTACACCGACTTCGGTCTGTTCACCGCGGATCACGATATTGGCGCCGACGCGACCGACCTGTTCAATTATCTGACGGGCTATTCCGCAAAGAATGACTACCGCAAACTGCTGGTGGCACCGATCAATCTGCGGGACCGTTTGGAGCACCTGATCCGCCGTGAAATCAAGCAGCATCTGCAGCACGGCAATGGGCACATGAGCCTGAAGATGAATGCCCTGGTGGACACGGAGATGGTCCGCCTGCTTTACGAAGCTTCACAGGCGGGAGTGAAGGTGGACCTGCTGGTACGCGGCATCTGCTGCTTGCGGCCGGGCGTGCCGGGAGTAAGCGACAACATTCGTGTGATCAGCGTCGTCGGCCGCTTCCTGGAGCACAGCCGCATCTATTACTTCCACAACTCGGGCGACGACGAAGTCTACCTGGGTAGCGCCGATCTGATGCCGCGCAATTTGAACCGGCGTGTAGAGGTAATTTTCCCGGTAGAGGATCGCCGCCTGGTGCGCTATCTACGGGATGAAGTGATCGAAACTTACATGGCGGACAATCTCAAGGCCCGGGAAATGATGCCCGATGGAAGTTATCGCCGTCTGACGCCGGCAGAGAGTACAGACGGGCTTGAACGGGAAAAGATCAGTTCCCAGGCACTGTTCCTGAGCCGCGCCCAGGCCTCGGCGGCGCGGAGATAGCCTTGCTGCGCAGGGCTGCGGAAACAATGTCTCTGCCGGTCCTGGAAACTGCACGCCTGCTGCTTCGCGCGCCTGCTGACCGGGATATTCCGGCACTGGTGAAACTGGCGGGCGCCCGCGAAGTTGCCGCCACCACGCTTCGTATCCCGCACCCCTATACCGAAGCTGACGCGGGTGAATTCCTGCTGGCTTGCCGGGAAGGTCGGGCTCGCGGCGAGCGCATCCTATTCGCCATCTGCCGCGGCGAAGATATGATCGGCATGGTCGGCCTGGAAATCCAGCCAAAACACTCGCATGCCGAACTAGGCTACTGGATCGGAGTGCCGTACTGGGGAAAGGGATATTGCACCGAGGCAGCACGGGCGGTCCTTGAATTTGGCTTCGGGACCCTGAAGCTGCACCGCATCTATGCCGGGCACTTCCGCGGCAACGACGCTTCGCGGCGAGTGCTCGACAAGTTGGGGATGCAACATGAGGGATGCGCGCGCGAGCATGTCGAGAAGTGGGGAAAATTTCTCGATGTGGAGAATTATGCGCTGCTGGCCGAAGACTATCGGCGGCAGGCGAAACCTTGAGCGGCGGACCAATAGCATGCTCGGCTGGGCCTATCCCCTTCGTCACCTCCCCGTATCACAGGAGTAATGGGCTCGCACAAAGCCCGACCGGGATAATACTTGGGGGCAGGCAGAGTCTTGAGCGAGCTAGCGCGAATTTGGCCGGAGAAACGTGAGCTTCTTTATCTCGCGGCGTTTCCTGGCGGGCTCTCGCTGGCGATAGCCGGCCTGCTGCTGGCCACGGGAATCCTTCCGGCATCCAACTATTCTTTTCTGCAGTTCTACTTTGACGCTGTCTTCGCCATGGGAGTGTTGCTGGCGCTGCGCTTTCACTCCAGCCGCACGCTTTTCGGGCTGCTCACGCTGGCGATTGCGATCCAGGCGCCACATCCTCCGGCCGCTCCCGCGTACGCTGCCGTGGTGGCGTTTGTGTTGCCGCTGATGCTCGCGATCTTTGCGCTGTGGCCGGAAAGCGGATTCAGCCTGGTTGCCGTTGCTCCACGCTTTGTCGCGCTGCTGGCGGGTTGCGCGTTCGTGGCCGCGCTTTCGCGTTCTGAGGTGGCCGATATCGCTGCCTCGTTCAAGGCTCACCTGGTCCCCGCGGCATGGACCGCGTGGTGCAGAGTTCCGCAGCCAGCAATGCTGGCCTTCCTAGGCGCAGTGATGGCAATTGCGGTCCTGTTTGCTATCCGCTGCAAGACCATCGAAGCGGGATTCTTCTGGAGCGTGGCCTCCTGCGGTATCGCAATGCAGTTGGGCATGGCACGTCCCATCTCGCGGGCTTTCCTGATCACCGCCGGCCTAGTGCTGGTGATCTCGCTGGTAGAAAACTCCTATCGCCTGGCGTATCACGACGAACTCACCGGACTGCCTGCACGGCGCGCTCTCAATGAGGCGATGCACTCGCTGGATGCAAAGTTTTCGGTTGCCATGGTCGACGTGGATCACTTCAAGAAATTCAATGACACATTCGGGCATGACACAGGCGATCAGGTGCTGCGCATGGTAGCGGCGAGGTTGGGCGGGGTAAATGGTGGGGGGCGCGCGTTCCGCATCGGGGGCGAGGAATTTGTTCTGCTCTTTCCGGGAATTCCGCTGCGCGATGCTTATCCACATCTGGAAGAGGTTCGCAAACGAATCGAAGACAGCAAGTTCGTAGTCCGAGGACCGGACCGTAAGCAGCGCTCGGCGCAGGACCGGCAGTTCACGGGAACTCGCGCAAGCAGTCTCACGGCGAAAGAAGTCTGTGTGACCGTCAGCATCGGCGCAGCCGAGCCGCATGCAAGCGGCGAGAGTCTGGAACATGTGATGAGGCTGGCCGACAAGGCCCTGTACAAAGCCAAGAAAACTGGGCGCAACCGCACAGAGATGGCCGGGGTCAGGGCGTCGGCGCGCAAATCCGCTTCCACCGGCGGCAGTTCGCAGATGGTGTAGGGAAACTGATAGCCAGAAGCAGGATCGGGTGGCCCACTCAAGCCCTCTTTTGGCTTGATGGCAGGTCGGCTGGGGCAAGCGAAATGCAGAGATGCTTCGTCCGCCACGCGGGCTCAGCATGACACTGCTGGGGCTTCTGCCGGTGAGTACCCGGCAAGGCTTGCCTATCCGGTTCGGCATCGTCTGCCCAGCTATTTCTTCCACAGTAAGTCGAGGGATAGAGATACCGGCCAAGTTCTTCGAAAATGAGGGAGTTTGGCTTTTCGAACCAGAGTTCGTTTGGCAGCCGACCTGCTTGATTCACGGCGATAGAGCGGCAGCTGAAGTTCCGACTCAGCCGTGCCGATAAGAAGTACGAAGAAAGTTTGAAGGAGAGGTCATGTCAGTGTCAGGCATTTCCAGCAGCTCGCTTTTTGATTTCGGCCTTCAAAGCATGCCAAAGCGGATGCAGCAATTTCGGCAGGAGTTCCAGCAGCTTGGCAAGGATCTGCAGTCGGGGAATCTGTCGGCGGCACAGGCGGATTTTGCCAGTCTGCAAGAGCTCCAGCCGAAGGCAAACTCAGCTTCTTCTGCCCAGAACAGCAATCCCATCGCACAGGAGTTCCAGCAGCTATCGCAGGATCTGCGGTCAGGGAATCTTTCGGCTGCTCAGCAGGATTTCGCGGGGATCCAGCAGAACTTTCAGAGCCAAGCCAGGCAGGTGCATGGTCATCACCATCATCATCACAGCGGTGGCGACAGCAATGGCATAAGTCAGATGCTGAATCAACTCGGCCAGGCCCTCCAATCCGGTGACCTGTCCGCTGCGCAAACGGCGTATAGCACATTGCAAAAAGAGTTTCAGCAGTTTGACCAGAGCAGCGGATTGCTGACGCCGGGGTCATCGGGTTCCAGCGCAGATGGGCTCTCGGTAAACGCCTAGCCGTTGTCGCGGCGGGACGTTGGCGTCTGTGCCTTGAAGGCGAACATCCGGCAGGATCCCTCTGTGCCCTGCGTCACAGCACTTCCGTTTGTCCAGATCGCAATATGGGGGGCGAACGGAGCAAACCATGCATGGCAACCAGAAGGTGATCGAGCGGTTAAACGCAGCTCTGGCCTCGGAGTTGACCGCGATCGTGCAGTACATGACGCAGTCGGAGATGTGCCACAACTGGGGTTACAGGCGGCTGGGCGAGCTCACCGAAGCCCGCGCTATCGAGGAGATGAAGCATGCGGAAGGGCTCATCGAGCGCATCATTTTCCTCGACGCGATTCCCAGTGTCGATGTCGGTTTGAAACCTCAGCTCGGCAGCAAGGTGCAGGAGCAGATGGAGATTAACCTGAAAGACGAGCAGGACGCAGTGCGACAGTACAACGAAGCAGTGAGGATCTGCGTTGAGGCCAGAGACGACGGCTCCAAGATGTTGTTCGAACACATGATTCAGGACGAAGAGCGGCACGCGGACTTCCTGGAGGCGCAGCTGCACGCGATCAAGGAGATGGGCACGGCTGCCTATCTCGCACAGCAGTTGCAGGGCAAAAACGATTGACAGCGTGCCTGGGTGGGGATCCGCGGGGATCAAGATTACTCTGAAATTTGCAGTACGCCTGCGCCTTCGATGCGGCTGTGCTTCAGATGCTGGAGCGCCTGATTGGCCTGCTCCAGTGAAAACACCTGAATTTCACTGCGAACCGGAACTTCGGCAGCCAGCTCCAGAAACTGGCGCGCGTCCTGGCGGATGCTGTTGGCGACGCTGCGCACAATTCGTTCCTCGTAGAGCAGGCTGTAGTCGAGGGCGGGAATCTGTGACATGGTGATCCCGGCGAGCGCCAGCGTCGCTCCCTTACGAAGATGACCAAGCGCCAGCGGCACCAGCGAGCCTGCTGGTGCAAAGATGATGGCGGCATCCAGCAGTTCGGGCGGACGATCCTCCGCCTGACCCACCCAGGCTGCACCCAGGCGCAACGCGAGCTCGCGATGTGCAGCGGCGCGCGTAAATACGTAGACCTCGCATCCCAGGTGACGCGCGAACTGGATCACGATGTGCGCCGACGCGCCAAAACCATAGAGCCCCAGGCGGGCGCCAGCGCGCGCTCCGCTCAGTCGATAAGAACGATAACCGATGATTCCCGCACAGAGCAGCGGAGCGGCGGCTTCGTCGGAAAAAGCGCGCGGGATCGGATAAGCGAACGCTTCGTTTACGACCGTGGCTTCGGCATAGCCTCCATCGACGTCATAGCCGGTGAAGCGCGCGTTATCGCAAAGGTTTTCCTGGCTGGCACGGCAATAGCGGCATTCGCCATCGGTCCAATTCAGCCAGGGAATCCCGGCGCGATCCCCTTCCTTGAAAGCTCGTGATCCTTTGCCGACTGCGTCCACCAAACCGACGATCTGATGACCGGGAACGACGGGAATTTTGTGCAGCGGCAGGTCGCCTTCTACGGTGTGAAGATCGGTGTGGCACAGACCGCAGCAGTGCACGTGCACGCGGATTTCACCATCCCCCGGCGTTGGTTCGGGAAGCTCGCGCAACTTCAGGGGACTTTGCTCAGCCGGTGCGGCCTGGGAAAGGACCATCGCCCGCATGTATCGGAGTCTAGAGGGCTGTCCTGGGGGGCAGCAAGCATTTGGGGAAAAAGAGAGGCGGGCCTGGTTTGACCCGCCTTCTTACACATAGAGAGAAGGGTTTCGAGCTAGCGCTGTTAAGGAGGAGCAAGGCGATTGCCGATCGAAGGGCGGGCTCTATTTGCTTAGGCGTCAGAGACTTAGATTGAATTCGTGGGAGGATGGTCAACCGCCTGGAGGTGGCATAGTGCATTTCTTTGCACATCAGAGGGAGGGCGTTTTTCCCAGGGCAAGAAGCAGGTCCCTTCCAAGCGCGATTGGATCGCTGGGGCGAATCCAATCGCTTGGTTGGCATGACAGGAAGCAGGATCGGTGATCGGGTGAAGTGAGAAGTGAGTCGAGGCCAGGCCTCGAGCTGAACGGACGAGACGTCCCTTCCCGCGTTTTGCCGTTCGGGGAGCCGCATAGTTTCAAAGTACAGATAAATAGCAGGCCCCCCAAGGCGACCAGAGGCTTAGTGGCGGGTCGGGTGCTCGGTCAGCCAGGTGGTGATTCTTCGCTGTGCTTCCTCAACCTGATGTGGGGTCATTATCTGCTGTAGTTCTTTGCGCGAGCGCTCGCTATCCTGATTGCCCGCGGCTGCCGCCAGGCTGTACCACATGTAGGACTGAACATAGTCGAGGCCGACCCCGCGGCCGGCGCGATAGAGCTGACCCAGGTTCGCCTGCGCGGCGACATTGCCCTGCTCGGCTGATTGCAGGAACCATTTCTCTGCCTCTCGTTCGCTGCGCGTTACTCCTGCACCCATGAGGTATAGGAAGGCAAGGTTCGCCTGGCCTGCCGCGAGCCCGCGATCGGCGGCTGCGCGATACCACTTTGCCGCCAGCGCATCATCGCGCTCCACGCCTTTTCCCGAGAAGTAGCAGGTTCCCAGATTGTTCTGGGCCATCTCGAAGCCCTGTTCCGCCGACTTCTGATACCAGGTGAATGCCTGAACAAAATCTTTTGAAACACCTTTTCCCAGTTCGTAGAGATAAGCCAGGTTGAACTGCGCCGCCGGCAGGTCCTGCTCAGCCGCCGCGCGGTACCAGCGCGCGGCTTCGCCATAGTCGCGTGCAATGCCGTGTCCCTCGGAATAGAGGTGGGCCAGATTGTTCTGCCCGGAAGCATCTCCCTTTTCCGCGGCGAGCCGGTACCAATGAAGTGCCGCGCTGTAATCGACACTCACTCCGTTGCCGTGCTCATACATGTGGCCGAGATTCGTCAGCGCGGGTGCATAGCCCTGCTCCCCTGCTGCCCGGTACCAGGAGAGTCCTGCGTTATCGTCGCGGGCAATGCCCAGACCCTCGGCATACATAAAGCCGAGGTTGTTTTGCGCGGCAGGATCGCCCCGTTCTGCCGCTTGCCGCAGCCAGCGGACCGATTCAACATCGTTGCGCTCTACGCCTAACCCGTGGTGATAGAGGTATCCGAGCGCGGTCTGCGCACTCGCGAATCCCTGCTCGGCCGCGGCCCGGTACCACCGCACCGCCTCGGCCAGATTGCGCGCGACCAATCGGCCGCGGTCATAAGCAAGCCCCAGCAGATACTGCGCCTCGACACGGCCGGAGAGCGCCTGCAATCGAAGCTCGTCGAACTTACTGGAGGTCACACCGAGCAACTGGCTTTCGGCAGGAGGCGGAGGGGGAAGAGCGGCGACCTCACGCGTCTCTTTTTCTTGGGCCAGAGCAAATTGCGACAGAGGAGACAACTGGCGCGGAACTGCTACAAAGGCGATTAGCAGAGCGGCAGCAATCGGGGCAGACTTGCGCTCCAGTCCCAGCATCTGCGGCCTCTTCGGAAGAAGTCAGCCGTTCAGACAAGGGTGGCGCGATCTTCACCACACCAAGCGAGAAACGGGAGGGGCGCATTGTAACCCGAAATGCAGACGCTTCATCCCTAATTTTCGCGGAGTAGTCCCCGGGGACGAGATTTGGCTCAGAAGCGGCGGATGGCTGTGACCAGGCTTTATTCAGTAGCCAGGGCTTTCCGGCGGGCGGCATGGTACTGCTGCAATTCGGCATTTGCGGCCACAATGGCTTCGAGAGCGTGGATGAACTGAAGAAGATCGCGTCCAGGTAGCGCCAGATAAAGTTCATCGTCGGCCAGGGTGGTATAAACGCGATTGCCGATACATCCTGTGCTGGCTACGGTTCCGCTGGCCATCGCCGCGGGAATGGCCATGCAGGTAGGGCGGCCGAGCGTGGGTGTCGCAGCAGCGATGCCGGCGCGGATTGCGGCTTCGTAGGCGAGCATCAGCTTGCCCGGCGTGCCGCTGCAGATCACCACGTCGGGAGCCACTGGTGTGTCACCCAGGGGAGCGTAGTTGATTACTCGCGGCTGGAATTTCAGTTGGGGAATCTTGCCGACTTCCTCCATCCGGATGTACCCAATCCCGGTCATGAATCCGATGGTGTCGGACAGTTCCTGTTGGCGTTCCGCGGGAAGCGGGATGTTGTGGGTGTGACTGCCGACGGCGCAGTTGTAATGATCGGAGGGCACGGTGTAAAACGTCTTGCCCTCGGCCGCCAGGCGCCAGTAACTGCAACTGGAAGGCTCGGAGCCTTCGAACTTCTGGACTCCCGGCGCAGGGGTCTCCAGGAATGCAATCGCTACCGGCGGCCGCTTCAGGTCGAGCGAATCCAGCAATATCTTTTCGAAACTCTTGTAGTCGCGCATGGATGTTTTCCAGTTGCGTGACGATGATACAGGAACCGCAGGCTTCAGAAACAGGGTCGGATGAAGTGGGAAGTGATCGAGGCTCGGCCTCGACCTGAAGGGGGGACGTCCGTTCCCACGTTTCTGTTATTTCCACTCAAAAGCAGGTCGCTCCAAGCGCGATTGGATCGCTGACGCGATTCAATCGCCTGGTCGGGATGACAGTGCGAGGGGGCTTTGCAGGGCCGAAACAAAGAAGGGGATGGCCGAAGCCATCCCCGAAAAGCAGCCAAGGCTGCAAGAACTAGAAGGTCACACGCAGCGCGAACTGACCGAAGCGGCGCTCGTCGTGATTGCCGCCAATGGCGTTTACACCGAGGCCGCCTTTCAGTTCAGGCACTGTGATGGCGTTGGTGCCGTAGTTAAACACGTCGAGGTTCAAAGCGTTGACATAGAAGTTGTGGTGGTTGAGGATGTCAAATCCCTCAGCCCGGAACTCCAGCTTCACGCGCTCGGTGAGCGCAAACGACTTGCTTGCGGCAAGGTCGAACGTCCATGCGCCCGGGCCGCGGAAAGCATTTCTGCGGCTCATAGTGATCGGGAACGGCCCGAAGTCTGAGACACCCAGCACCGGATCGAAAGGAGCCTGGTCGCCACTTGGCAGCGTAAGAGCTGTGAAAAGATTGGGCGCGGTTGCCGTGGGTGAAGAACTCACGGAATAGCTGGTGATCGCGCCGTTTGGCGTGTAGCGTGGAATGCCGAAGCCGGATCCGGCGTTTATTGAGTTGATGGTGTCATAAATGGAGAACGGCGTGCCCGAGCGTGCCGAGAACACCGGCACTAGGGTGTAGCCGCCCAGCAATTGGCGCTTCCAGCCCTTTCCCGTCCTGTACCACGGCGTCTCCCAGATCGGCGTGATCGAGACACGGTGCCGGATGTCGAAATCCGAGCTGCCCCAGTCGAGTCCGGGGTTGCGCGGATCGAGATATCCGAGGTTGCCGATACCGTTCGATGCGCCGCCGGTGCTGTCTGAGAAGGTTGAGCTCAGATCGTCGAGCGAGTGCGACCAGGTGTAGTTCGCCACCAGGCTCAACCCCGTGTGATGCAGGTTAGTGCTCTGGAAGCGCAGGTTCAGAGCGTTGTACCGCGACCCACCAAGGCTGCCACGGGTGTTGATTCCCGAATACTGCTGGTTGGGACGCGTGCAGATGCCATTGGCAAACGAGTCTCCGAGATAAACCTGCCCACCGCAGAGTTGGTTGAATGCCGCGATATCGTACAAGTGAACGCCGTGTGCGCCGGAGTACTCCACCGCGAACACGGTCTGGGGCGCCAGTTCCCGTTCCACGGCCAGGCTCCAGAACTGCGTCTGTGCCACCTGGATGTCCTGGTTCACGTGCCGCAGACTGGAGGGAGAAAGCGGGACCGAACCGGTGGACCCGGCAAATGGGCCAAGGTTGTCATTGGTCACCGGAATGGGAGCACCCAGGTTGCCTGGCGTTAGTTGCACGCTGGCGTAGTTCGGCGGGTTCTGGATCACGTTGAAGGTCACGTTGCCGAAGTTACGCTCGTAGCTGATGCCGAATCCGCCACGGAGACTGGTCTTGCCGTCGCCAAACAGGTCCATGGCAAAGCCAACGCGCGGCGCCACCGTACCCCAGCGTGGGTTCCACAATCCGCCTACACCACTGTTGGGCACGGTCTGCACCGAGCCGTTGCGGACCTGCTCATATACGTCGCTGCCCGAGCCATAGTAGAAGTTGGAATCAAGATTGGGATCCACGTTGTGCTGCACTCCGTAATGCTCGTAGCGCAGGCCGTAATTGAGAGTGAGTCGCGGAGTCATGCGGAAGCTATCCTGGGCGAAGATCGCCCAGTCGTTGTAGCGATAGGAGCGCGAAAAACTCGGCGACGTGGTGGGCAAGGTGAGTGTGCAATCCGGGGTTGCGATCAGCTGGTTGGTGTTGGGATCGCGCACGCAGGGGAATTTGTTTTCCGGGAAAACCGCCGCCTGGAACAGCGCCAGATTGCCCAGCGCCAGATTGTCGAAGCCCTGCGCGTTGCTCAACCCGAGCTCCTCCACGCCCTGGGCGTACGCTCCGAATGCACGATTCATCTGCTGGTAGTCATAGAGACCGCCAAACATGAGGTTGTGTCTTCCTTTGGTCCAGGAGACTGTAGGCGCCACCTGGAAAACATTCTGCGGGCCGCCAAAGGGCAATCCGCCGGCTCCTGCGAACTGCGCGAACAAACCTGGCAGCTGTACCGGCGTTCCATTGACGCTGGCCCCGCTGGTGATCAGCAATTCCGGCACATTCTGCTGCGCTTTGTCGTAGGTGTTCACGAAGTTCACGCGGCTGGCGCTCAGCTTGACATTTGCCAGCAACGAGTTGCTGAACGTGTGACTGATCGAGAACAGTCCGCTCTGGTTGTAGGAGGAGTCGCCAACGTCGTATTGCGGATAGGGAGTGGCGAAGTCCGCGCCGATGAAGTTGTCGATGTTCTCCAGAGCGTAGCGGAAGAACATCTGAGTCTTGTCGCTCAGGTTGAAATCGATGCGCCCAATGATGCGGTAGGTGTTGGTGGGAACGCCGCCGCCCGCATCCGCCGGTGCGCTGAAGTTCACCAGGCCCAGCGCCGGCAGGGAAGACGGAAGCGCGGAGAAGGCGCCGGTCGAGCCTACGGCGCTCGCCACCTGTCCCGCGTTGAGCGTGCTGGCGAAGTTGAAGGTGTTCGCGCCGTACGTGCTAAAGAAGTTCTGCACGTTAGGCGGCAGCGCCGCCAGCAACTCCGGCGTGGGGACATATGAGCTCAGGCTGGCGTTGCTGCGCACCCGCGTCCACTCCGTGCTCTGGAAGATGAACAGCTTGTTCTTGATGATCGGTCCGCCGATGTCGTAACCGAACTGGTTGCGCGTGTACTGGCCCTTGGGAAGGTCCTTGGACGAGTTGTCGTACGTATTCGCCGTGTAGGCGGCGAGGCGGTTGAACTCCCATGCCGACCCGTGGAAGTTGTTGGTGCCTGATTTCGTGCTGACGTTAACCACGCCACCCGACGCGCGCCCATACTGCGCATCGAAGTTGCTGGTGATGACGCGGAATTCCTGCACGGAGTCAACCGGAATCTGCTGTCCGACAGTGGCGGTGAACAGATCGATGTTCTCCACGCCATCGAGCAGAATCTCGGTGCCGGAAGTGCGCTGACCATTAATGGCATAGCCGACGCCGCGGCCAGTCGTGTTCTGATCGCCGCCGGAAGCGGTGCGGTCACCGCCGCTCACATTGCCCGATACAGCCACAAAGTCGTAGGGATTGCGCGTCAGGCTGGGCAGTTGCGCCACCTGCTGCGGCGTGATGATCTGCGACAGTTCTTGGGTCTGGGTGTTGACCTGCGTGCCGCCCTCGCCGATCACCTCTACTACAGTTTCCGCATGCGAAACACCCAGGGTGGCGTCGAGGGTGACGTGCTGTCCCACCGTCACCGTAGTGCGCGCGTTGTACTGGGCGAAGTTCGGCGCCTTGACCGTTACCTCGTACTGGCCGGGCTGCAGCGCCGGGATGTTGTACCCGCCCTGGGTGTTGGTCTGCGCCGTCCGCTCGGCACTGGTAGCAACATTTCTGGCAGTTACAGTGGCATTGGGAATGACTGCGCCAGAGGCGTCGCTCACCGTGCCGGCGATCGTACCCGTATCGACCTGGGCCATTGCCTCGAGGGCAAACAGCGCCAAGCTCAGCAGCAAAGCCAATAGCATGCTTCGGGTGTGCTTAGAATTTGACTTCATCATTTCTTGACTCTCCGATATGCGTCATGCGCTGGAGAGGTCTCCAGCGGCGGCTCGAGGAAAGGTTTCGCTTGGAAGGACAATCTCATTACAAGCTCACGAAGTGATCCCGTCGGCTTACAAGGTCATCCCTGACATTCGCAGTTTGGTAACCAAAGAGTTAATGGGACAATTGCGCAGGATACGGTGACGAGGTTCGACTGACCTGTGATGCTCGGCCCAGCCGCGCTCAGTTATTCAGAAATTGGAAGATGCAGGGGAGAAACAATCCATAAGAATGGAGGAGATTTTGTGACAATCCCGCGATAGTCGCGGTTCGTGCTTAGAGGAAAGCGCGTAGTCCCGGAGTGATCGCGGACTGACGTGCATCACAGGATGTTCTGTATTTGGTGGAGCAGGCCTTCAGGCCTGCATTGGAAGAGCCACAAGGATGAGGGCTTCAGCCCCTGAGTTGCTTTTGCCTGATACACAAAAATGTTCCACAAGGCGGAAGGCCCGGCTGAGGCTCAGCTCCACCCAAATCGGAACCTGCTGATGAATAATGGAGGCTTAGGGATTTGGGGTCTCATGTCGCGAGCGTCAAAATTGTGCTAAGAATCGTGCTATGATCATTCCCCTCCGCGGTCATACCAGCGAGTCAACCTACTTCCTGACTGCATCCACCTATTGCAAGCAGCAACTGCTTCAGTCCGAGCGCTCGGCACTGTTACTCATTGACGTGCTCTACCACTATCGCGAAGAGAGTAAGTACCTATTGCATGAATTTGTAATAATGCCTGACCATTTTCACCTGCTGATCACCCCTGGCTCCCGGGTCACTATCGAACGCGCCATGCAGTTCATCAAAGGGGGCTATTCCTTCCGCGCAAACAAGGAGCTAGGGCTCACAGGCGAGAAATGGCAGACGAGCTTCCACGATCGACGGGTGCGAGATGCAGTCGAATCTCAGAGATACCGAACCTACATTCACGAGAACCCAGTACAGCGGAGACTGGTGGGAGTCGCACAACACTATCCCTATAGCTCGGCCAATCCGAAATATATTCTGGACGCAGTTCCGCAGTGGCTCAGACCAATGGCTGGTGAGCAGGTTTCATACTTCAGGGGCTGAAGCCCTCATCCTTACAGCTTCTTCTGATGCAGGCCTGAAGGCCTGCTCCACCCTCGCGCACGGTTAGCGCTCACTCCTTTACGTCCGATAGAAAAGAGCAAACGCAAGATCCTTCGACTTCTCGCCCGCGAGCCGCGAAAGACGTAGGTCGGAAGAATTAGACCGACGCTCACCCTCAGCAAACTAAAAGCCGGTTTGCTGGGGACTCCGGGCGCGTCGCCCAGGATGACAGCCTGAAGTTCTGAAACCTCCCGTCCGTTCACATCTCTCATGACGGGGTAGAGCAGGCCTTCAGGCCTGCATTGAAAGCAGGTGTAAGGATGAGGGCTTCAGCCCCTGAGGTGCTTTGACTGACACTAGAGTATGTTCAACGACGGCTAAAGGGCTGAAGGCCTGCTCCACCCCTCATGAGTAATGCAGGCGCAGCGGCTAACCAACAAAAGTAATTCTTGGACATTTATGCAGTGGTCTGGGAAGGGAAAACAACAAAAAAAAAGGGGATGAGCTGAGCTCATCCCCCCGAAGCAGCACAAGGCTGCGAGAATTAGAAGGTCAGACGCAGAGCGAACTGCCCGAAGCGCCGCTCGTCGTGGTTGCCTCCGATGGCGTTGATACCGAGTCCGCCCTTCTGAGCCTGGACAAGGGGTGCACCACTAGCGAAGTTTGGAACATCCAGGTTCGAGGCGATGACATAGTAGTTGTGGTGATTAAATATGTCATACCCCTCGGCGCGGAATTCCAGCCCGAACCGCTCGGTCAGCTTGAAAGACTTGGTAACCGCGAGGTCAAAGTTCCAGGCACTGGGACCGCGAAACGAATTCCTACGCGTCATGTCGATAGGAAATGGACCGAAATCGTTGAAGCCCAGGTTTGTATCGAAGATCTCGGTGTTTGCTACTGGCAAGCTCAGCAAGTCGAACTGGTTCGGTCCCGATGCCACCGGTGAGCCAGTGTGGTAATCGGTGATCGGAGTGTTAGGTATGTAGCGCTGCCAACCCGGAACGCCGCAGTTCACGCAGTTGGTGCTGTCGAAGATCGAGAACGGCGTCCCAGAGCGTACGCTGAACACCGGCACGATGGTCCAACCGCCCAGCGCCTGCCGCTGCCATCCCTTGCCGCTACTGTACCACGGCGTTGCCCAGACTGGAGTCAGCGAGAAGCGGTGACGGATATCGAAATCCGAGCTTCCCCAGTCGAGTCCGGGGTTGCGCGGAT
>DASPRM010000080.1 GCA_035624455.1 Terriglobales bacterium | reverse complement strand
GGAATTATCGTGCCCGGGGAGCGCGTGCCGGCGATCTCGGGGAGATACGTGACATTTAGCGACGGCGTAGCGGTAAACGAGGAGCAGCCTCGGATCATGGAAAGAGCAGTGGGAGAGTAGATGCTTTCTTGCTTGGTGTGCCCATACCAATGAGGTATCTGCCTTAACTCTTGATTCGCATTTCAGTTCCGAGTGCCTAGGCGCATGCCAAAGATCAGCTGGAAACCGGGTACAAGACTGCTAATTGCGGCCCTAGGATGCTCGACCACACTGCAGGCGGCACAAACCCATGCACTCGCCGCCACCGCGCAGGCTGACAAAGTCGTAGTCCTGAAAAAAGCACGCCAGCTGATTCTGTACAGTCATGGTCAGGAGCTGAAGCGGTATTCAGTCTCCCTTGGAAGTGATCCGGTCGGACCGAAGGCTCGCGAAGGGGATCATAAGACGCCGGAAGGAATCTACGTCTTAGATCGGCGAAATCCCAAGAGCCGCTTCTATCGTTCGATCCACATCTCTTACCCAAATCCTGAGCAGATCGAAGCCGCGCGTAAACTCGGCACCTCGGCAGGTGGTGATGTATTCATTCATGGTCTGCCCAACGGCTTTGGATGGTTGGGACGTATACATCTGAAAATGGATTGGACAGATGGATGTATTGCCGTGACTGACGATGAAATGGATGAAATCTGGCGAGTCGTACCGGATGGGACACCTATAGAGATCGAGCCGTAGGGTTGATACCTGGAGACCCTCGCGACCTTCCCCCCACTCGTGATGACAAACAGGCCTGATATACAATCATTTCCTTGTTCTTGTTTACTTGCCCTCATGAGGTTCTTCCATGCCTGAAGCCATTGCCCAACGAGCCGAGATTCGTCCGCCATTGCTTTCCCTCACTGAAGATGAAGTCCTGTTTCGCGACAATATCCGACAATTTGCCGAGGGCACGCTGCGTCCCCACGTCAAAGAAATGGACGAAAAGGGCGTCTTCGAGCACAGCCTGATCGATCAGTTCTTCCAGCTTGGCCTGATGAGCATCGAGCTTCCTGAGCAATATGGAGGCGGAGCTGGCACGTTTTTCGAGGCCATCCTTGCGGTGGAGGAGCTATCGCGCGTGGATGCCTCGGCTGGCGTGATTGTCGATGTGCAGAATACCCTGGTCAACAATGCCTTCCTGCGCTGGGCGAGCGAAGCGCAGAAAAAGAAATACCTGCCTAAGCTCGCCTCCGACGTAGTGGGCGCCTATGCCCTGAGCGAGGCGGGTTCCGGCTCCGACGCATTTGCTCTGGCCACACGCGCCGAGGCCAGGGGCAACGACTACGTCCTCAACGGCCGCAAGCTATGGATCACCAACGCCAAGGAAGCTGGCATCTTTGTCCTCTTTGCCACTGTTGATCCATCCGCCGGGTACAAAGGCATTACCGCCTTCATCGTGGAGAAAAATTTCCCTGGATTCAGCGTCGGCAAGAAAGAAGACAAGCTGGGCATCCGCGCCTCCAGCACTTGCGAGCTGATTCTGGAAGACTGCCGCGTGCCCAAGGAAAACGTCTTGGGCGAAGTCGGCAAAGGCTACAAGATCGCCATTGAAACGTTGAACGAAGGACGCATCGGCATCGGCGCGCAGATGATCGGCCTGGCTCGCGGTGCCTGGGAATCTGCCCTCAAGTATGCCCAGGAACGCAAGCAGTTCGGCCATCCCATCTCCGATTTCCAGGCCATCCAGTTCCAGTTGGCGCAAATGGCCACCGAACTGGAAGCAGCCCGCATGATGGTTTACAACGCCGCGCGCATGAAGGATGCCGGTGTTAACTTCGTCAAGGAAGCAGCCATGACTAAGCTTTTCGCCTCGCAGGTGGCGGAACGGGTCACCTCCCTGGCGGTCGAAATTTATGGGGGCTACGGTTTCACCAGGGATTACCCAGTTGAGAAATACTTCCGCGACGCAAAAATCGGTAAGATCTACGAGGGCACGTCGAACATGCAGCTGGCCACCATTGCCAAGCTGGTTCTGGGAGGCAAATAGGCTGGCACTTGTGCGGCCTTTCTTATGTCTCGCCCCAGAAAGCAGGCGGCTCTCAAGATGACCACGTCAAACCTACCGCAGCGCCAATACCCGCGCTTGGACGCTCCCGAAGGCGTCCGCGTCCTCGATGAAAAAGGCCAACCCATCGGCTGGCTGGAGAAGGTCAGCGGAGGCGGTATGCAGATCCGCCTCACGCCGGGACTGGAAAACCCCGAACTGAAAAGCGGGGCGCGCATGACCGTAACCGTACTCGAGCCTAACGGGACGCGCGAGAAATTTCTGATCGAAGTGCGCTATCGCGAAGCGGACACCATCGGAGTGCGCTTCGCCGCATCGGGGCGTTAGAGCAGCAAGTTAGCAATTGCAAGTTAGCAATTCCAAGTTAGGAAACGGAAGCTGGATCCGACCTACCTTCAGCCGATCAGAAATCACGCATCGTCCTTCACCCGATCCAACTTCACCCAATCTTCCCTCGCCCAATCTGACTTCACTCGATCGTACTTAACCTACTGCGCAATCGATCGTCGATGTGAGCCCAGCCTCGCAATCACGTGCTTCAGTTGCTCGCGATTCAAGGGCGTCATCTCCGCAAACTTGATGCCCATGCCTGCCAGCGGCTGGCTGTGCACGACGAACCCACAGGCATCGATCCGGACGTCGCCCACATGCAGGGTGATCTCCACATTGGTGTCAAGGGAGAACGGTGTGGAAGTTTGCGCGTAGCATCCTCCCATACTGACATCCGTAACAGTGACCCAGGTAGGAATATGAGTACCGAACTCCCGCACCTGACTCCCGGCTTCGATGGGAAAGCGGATGTCGCTGCGGCGGGGGCTCTCACCTGTCGGCGAAAATGCGGGATGATGCGCACTGGCAGTTATCTTGGCATGAGCAGCCCCCGGTGACAGGCCCCAGATATATTTGCCGGGCTCAACACATCGTAATCCGAGATGTCCATCCTGCGGCGTCCCAGGCTTGCCCACCCAGATGATCTTGAAGCGAGCCTTCTCCCGCTCATACCGCACCCCAATGGTTTCGCCGGGCGTTTGCCAGTTACGGATGCCCACAATGCGCGCGCCATGCTTGCTGATGTCGCCGGTGTGAACCAATTGGCTGACCGGATGGCCGGCAGGATCGAGGCCAAACACACGTACCGGCGACAGGCGCACTACTCGGGGCTCGGAACGAAGGTCCGGCATGATAGTTCCCCTGGGGGATCGGCGGGGACGAAAGAAGCGCTCTCCGAAACCTATTCCAGAGCTCAGGGGCTGTCAAGGAAACTGTGCACCGCTGCGGGAAAGCGCTGGTAGGCCCGGCAGGAATCGAACCTGCAACCCTCGGCTTAGAAGGCCGATGCTCTATCCTTTTGAGCTACGGGCCCGCAATGACCATAAGCATACAATACGGGCTAGGTCGGGCGCGCGGAGCTAAGTAGTTCAGTCGCACTAACCCGGTGGCTGGCCAGCGCCAGGACCCGAGGCTCTCGGCAATCAACTCGATTTTCAGCGTGAAGCAAATGCTTTCCGCGGGCTTACAGCTTTTCCCTGCCTCTTATCCAGTGGCCGGCGCTCCCTTCGGAACCGCCGGCCATACCTCATCCGTTTCCCTCAGCGCCGACTTCAAGTTTGCCCTTGTTCCGCACTACGAACTGGCAAATCTTGAGGTCTTTAAAGTTGGCTCTGATGGGTCCTTTACCGCCGTGCCGGGCTCGCCTTTTCCCGGCGGCAATGCCGCTTCATATGCGATCAGCGATCCGGCAAACAAATTTGTGTTTCTGCTGAATCCCAGCGGCTACAACCAGAGCGGAACCGAGTCGATATCCGTGTACAAGCTCGACGATAACTCGGGAACGCTCACGCAAGTGCAAGGATCGCCGTTCGGCCTGACCGCAGAGGGAGCTCATTTGCGCATCGACCCGTCTGGCAAGTTTTTGTATGTAGTGGGCGATGTGTTGCAGGGCTTCTCGGTGGATCAGAATAGCGGCAAATTGACCGCGCTCTCCGGCAGCCCCATTGGAACCAAGGTAGCCGACGCCGCGATTGTGAAGCAATGAAAGATTCCGCCTGCTATCCTCAAACTGAGCGAGGATGAGCGGCGAGACGGGAGAAGAACGCAACGGAGACTTAGTCGAAGGAGAACACTTCTACTTCGAAAACGGGCTGATGGTGTTCACTGCGGCCTATCTCCAGAAGCGGGGATTCTGCTGCCAGTCCGGCTGCCGCCACTGCCCGTATGGTTTTCGGAGAGAGAGTGAAGCGGTAGGGATCGAGAAGTCGAATAAGTAATCGGGTAATTGTGCTCAGCGTCATTGTAACGGATACGACTTGTCCTCTGCCCTTATCCCGCTGATGCCTTTTCCGCCGATAGCTGCAAAATGGCGTTGCCTACTAGGCGCATTGCAATCGCCCAGAATCGCTGTGCGTCTTCCTGTTCATCTCCGTAACCAAAAACGTAGATCGTGAAATAGAAGCCTTCCTGCACGAAAAGGTCGGGCTTGTCCACCTCAAAGTGGGCTCGCCTGATTACTGCTTCCAAAGCTGCTGGAATCTCCGGCGCTCGCGCTAACAGTTTCGCCAGCCCTTCGCCAAGGTGCTCGTGCTCAGGTAAGGACACACGCGTCGAAGGAGAAACGAAGACGACATCAACATAAGATCCAAACTTGCAGGAAGCGCCGAATATGGCCTCTTCTTCGCCGATCTCGGTGGAAAACCAGGCATCGCACTTCGCGCTCTGTAGCACCGAAGTGTGAGAGTTCACAGCAGTCAGGAATTCGGCTAATGCCGTCAGCTTGCGAGCTTCAGGAATCTCGCCCAATCTCTCGGGAAATCGCCGCAGATCGATAAAATGCGAGTCCCCAGCCGGGGAAGACCAGGGGACGGCAAGAATAGGATCGTCGGAACCGAGTTCGACCGAGTAATCAGCCTGCATAAGGCGCGCAATTGTTGACCCAATATACATCGAGCATTCACGATCCATGCTCCAGAAACGCGATCGTCTGCTGCTCTGCCCAGCGGCCGTCATAACCATCGGAGCTTGCCAGAAACCCACAATGTCCGCCATGGCGAGTCTCGATCAATGTGATTTTCGGATTGGCCAGGATCTTCGCACGAGTCTCTTCCGTCAGCAGGATGAACGGATCGTCACGGGAGTGGATAATTAGGGTTCGTAATGCAAGGCGATCCACTAGCTGCGAGGCGCCGGCGCGCGCGTAATAGTCGTCCGCGCCGCTGAACCCGCCGTGAGGCGCGGTGATCTTCTCGTCAAACTCACGCAAGCTGCGAATGCTAAACAGCGGATAGGAACGATAGAACTGGGGAAAGAGCCGTGCCTTGCGTGCCATGCGACGATGCAGTCCTACCAGGAAAGCCCATTCATAGATACGATTGGAGGGACGGTGTAAGGCGTCTGCTGATGCCGCAAGATCCATAGCCGGCGAGATCGCACTGATCGCTTCGACCTCGGGTGGCGCTACCCGGCCCCACTCGCCTGCGCATTTCAGGACCAGGTTTCCCCCCATGGAGAACCCAGCGACGGCGATGCGCGATAACTTATCCTCGGAAATCAAGGCTCGTACCACTGCGTCCACGTCGCCCGACAAACTGGAGTTGTAGAGCGTCGGCGTAAGATTCTCAGTGCCTCCGCAGTTGCGCATGTTCATGCGTACCACGTTCATGCCTGCTGCCCAGGCTTTCTGCGCAGTGCCGATCATGTATTGCGAGGAACTGGAGCCTTCCAGACCATGAACCGCGATCAGCGTCAGGGCCTGTCTGCGATTAGCCTGCCAGTGGCAGTGGCACAGAATTTTCGTATCCTCGGTGACACGGATAAGCCGGGCCTCTTCTTTCGCCCGGCAATCCAGACGCGGCAGAAAGCTGCAAGCGAGTGTCTGAAAGTGTCCGTTCCGCAGCCACCGCCGCGGCACGAAATCGTGCCGTAAAGAAACCGCAGCCTCGCTTACTGTCATCGCCGAAGACTTGCCTGAAATTCCGCCCGCCATCTAAGATCAGTGTAGCCAATTGTCGTTCTGTTTGAGCAATGGAAAGGCTGGAATTCGGGATGCCGATTTTCGAGTACATCTGTAAAGAATGCAATAAGCCCTTCGAAGCGCTGATCTATGGATCCAAAAAAGCGGAATGCCCATATTGTCACGGCACTCGCCTCGATCAGCAGTTCTCCACTTACGCCACTCCCTCGTCTTCCAAATCGTCGTCGGCAGCTCCCTCCGAGGGCGGATGCGGGATGGGTACTTGCGGCTGCGGTCCAGACTTCTGCGAGAACTGACTCAGCGCCTGACCTGTTGTCGCAACGGATCTGGAATCTTACACGTAGCTGCTCCTGCAGGTCCCCGCCTGAGATTTGCCACTCGCCGGGTGCGTACCCGAATTTCCTCCTGCGAAGTCAGCGGAACCTTGAATTTGGATCTTACGTAACTTCTCTCAGGTAGTTTTCGATCGGCAGAAAGCCTGAGCCAGAAGCCCGGAATCTCCGGGCTATAATCAGCTTCATTGGTGAGCAATGGCCTCCCCTACTTACCACAAGATTCGGCGCAAGCTCCTGGCGACAGGGATCTTGCCGCTGGGCGGGTTGGCACGCTTCACACTTTATCTTCTCGGTCTTGATCTGTTCTTGTTTGTGGTTGCCAGGCTGAGCGCCTGGATCCGGCACCGCCCCAGCGTCAGCCTGGATGCCTGGGTCAGTTTTCTCACCTCGATTGCAGGCACCCTACTCGTATGGCTTATCGTCCGCTGGGGATTGCGGCGGGCGATGTGGCGCTTACGCAACCGTCTGATCGTGACCTATACCTTCATCGGCGTGATACCCGTGCTGCTGTTGATCGTGATGGGATTGATCATCGCCTACTTGTTTGTCGGCCAGTTCGCTACTTACGTTGCCACCTCCGATCTGAAGGTTGAGCTCAAGAGTCTGGAGGCTTTGAATGAACACCTGGCTTCGGAAGTTGCTGCTCCGCTGCGTGAGGGAAAGAAACTGTCACGCGGTTTGCTGCAGAAGGTAAACGTCCGGGAAGAAGCCTTCCCCGAGCGCAGCCTGAGCGCCTTGTATCGCGGCAACGGCGAAGTGCTGGAGTCTGCCGCAGAGCTGAACGGGAAGGTAGCCAACACCACTGATTCGCAATTGGTGTCACCGCCACAGAAGATTCAGGGCGATGTGACCAGCTTGGTCATCGATCGTGAACGGGTGTGGCTGCGATCTATGCGCACTCTGTCCGTAGGTGACGAGAAACTGATCGTGATCTCCAGCGTCCCGCTTAACAAGACACTGCTGGAAAAGCTCGCTGCTGATATTGGCTCTATCTCCCTCGTCCCTTTCAAGATTTCCGGGCCTCAGTCCTCGGGGCGCAGGACGGAAAGGATTGAGCGCCTGCGCATCAATGAGTCCAACGAAGAGTTGCGGATCGGACCCGAGGGAGGCGTAGAGGCGCCGGGGGGAGGAGGGCAAGGAATTACAGCAGGCAAGCTTCCGCCTCCCCTGTATTCCTTGGATCGAGAAGTGACGTTTCCCACGACCCTCACCCTGCTCGACTGGCAGTCCGGTGAATCACGGAACGCGCTCATGCTGGTTCGAACCCGGCCTTCTTTGCTCTATCAGCGCTTGTTCCTGGTAATAGGGCAATTTGCCAACGCCATCCTGATTGCGCTGGTAGCCGTAGCCATCGCTTTTGCGGTCATCGAATTAGTGGCCCTGCTGATCGGGATTGGGCTAAGCCGCACGATCACGCGGTCGGTTGCCGCGCTCTATCGCGCTACGCAGTTTGTGAACCGTGGCGATTTCAGCCACCGCATCCAGGTGAAATCCGACGACCAATTGGCTGCTCTGGAGAAATCTTTCAATGGCATGGCGGAATCGCTGGAGAAATTGATTGCCGAACAGAAAGAAAAGCAGCGCATGGAAAACGAGCTGGCGATCGCACAGGAAGTGCAGGCCCAGTTGTTTCCCAAACAGGCATCGGACCTGGCCACCCTCGAACTCTATGGCGTTTGCCGCCCAGCACGCACGGTCAGCGGCGATTACTACGATTTCATTCCCCTGGGACCGGAGAAGGTGGCGCTGGCCGTGGGCGACATCAGTGGAAAAGGGATTTCTGCTGCCCTGCTGATGGCTACCATTCATTCTGCGGTGCGCGCCTATAGCTTGGAGCGCTCGCCCGCACTGGCCGCAGCCAACGTAGGCGGCGGGGTGCGCGTGTTCTCGCGCTATGACGCCTCCTCGTTTGGGGACTCGGAGGCTGATGTTTCTCCTGCATTGCTCTGCACCATGCTCAACCGTCAGCTCTATCAGAGCACTCCTCTAGAGAAATACGCGACCATGTTTCTTGGTGTCTATGATGGCCAAACCCGCAAGCTGACTCACACCAACGCCGGCCATCTCGCGCCTTTGGTATTGTCGCGGGATGGTCGGGTTCGCCGATTGGATACTGGGGGTACGGTGATCGGCTTGCTCGACGGCGTAAGCTATCAGGAAGCCACGGCAGAGTTGCGGCCAGACGATATCTTTGTCGCCTACAGCGATGGCGTGACAGAGCCGGAAAATGAGTTTGGAGAGTTTGGCGAACACCGCCTCATTCAATTAGTGCAGGAGAACCACAACCTCCCGATCGCCCGCATATCCGAACTAGCCCTGGCGGCGGTCAGCGACTGGATCGGACCTCACGAACAGCCCGACGACGTGACACTCGTGCTGGCGCGGGTGAGATAGTCATCGGCAGTCAGAAGCAGCTGATAGATCCGTCCTGAATGGGCGCGGCTTTCAGCCGCGCCGTCCGGAGCGCAAAATCCGGAACTTTAAGCCCCTGCGGGAAACGGAGGGTTACCCTCAGGGTCCGTTATGAGATAGCCTCCCAGCACTCAGAAGCACTCAACCGGTCCTCACTCTGATTGACCGTGTTTGATGGATTTAGGGTGGCTGTGGGCAGCGGTCAAGGCTCCCGCCGATAGGTCCAGCAACTCCGCCGCAAGCATCTTCACCACCTCAAAACAGTATTCGGAGTCATGGCGCACGATCTGCAGCAGCCGTTCCCGGCTAATAAAACCGGCCCGCACCGCCTGCACCGTCTCGGCAGTGCAGGCGCAAGCTTGACCGGTAACAGCCGCGGATAAGCCGAGCAGCGATCCCGCACCCACGGTGTGAATGGGCGTGCGTCTTTCTCCAGAATTGATAAACAACAGTACCTCTCCCTCGTGGATAAGGTGTATCCCTTGGGCTGGATCATCCTGCTGAAAGATCGTCGCGTTCGCTGGATAATTCACTTGCTCCGCCGTCTTGAAGGCTTCCAACAAGCTGCGCTGGAATTGGTGGCTGCGCTCGCCGGGTTGGGAATGCGCTTTGGGATCGGGCTGAGACATAGCGCTCTCGTCCGCTGTGTTTCAGAAGAGGCTGTCTTGAGAGATTCTGATCCGCGGCTGAGGCCGGAAAATGCGCGCCAGTCAACGGAGATAGGCGCTGTGAAAGCGCCCCTCTTCAGGAACTATGAAACACTATTGCGCATGCTGCCGCTGGGACCCACTTAAAGCTGTGATTGCAATCACATGCCGCCGTGTTCCTGGATGCCTGGGAGATGATTTTGCGCATGTTTCTGTGCAAGTCCTTGCACGCAAACCATTCCTAGATCAGACTCTTATACAAGCAGGTTCTCCTGCGATGGCTCTGGCCAGCCCCCGGCCAAGCTATCCACAGCATCCAGGTTCGTAGAATCGGATCCGCGAGACCGATTCCCGGAAAATCAGTATCGGTGATCTCCGTGCTCGAAGAGAAACAGCTAAAAATGGCTGGATTGCGATATGCCCGCACTTTGCAGATCGCTGTCCGTACCGCGATCATGCTGGGGGTCGAACACCCGGTTACTGCGGGTCCTATCCAGCAAAGCTTCGACCAGCTGATTTTCTTGCTTAAGCAAGCACGTGAACTGGTGATCGGGTTCGTGGATGATCGCTTGATGCTGAATAACCTGCTAACCAAGGACATGGGGGTAGCTCATCTCGAAAATGAGTTCTTGAAACGGGGTATCGGGGCAGTTCGTTTTGAGCCCGGCCTGACCCTCGCTCGCTACCGCCACGTGGTGGGGGTTCTTTCCACCTCCCCCAAGCTCATTGCTGCCCAGGGTGGTGCCAGGATCTTCCTCGAACAGAACGCCATCGACGGCATTCAATTCTTTCCCAGCAGCAAAGACAAGAAGCGGACAGAGGAGGGCGATACCCTCCTCGAAACCGACGCTGCCACCTATCTGCGCACCCACGACGCTAAGGAGTCCATCCCGACGGTCGCCATGGAAGCCATGGGCCTGTTGTTCGAATCCGCCGGAATGGCTCGTCCCCCAGGCATCGGCGGACCGGACGACATCATGAATCTGATCGGTCCTACCCTGCAGGCCGCCCTCACCCAGCAACACGGCGATCCTTACAAGGCCTACACCGCTTTGGCCCGTCTCCTCCAAGGGATGAAACCCGATTTCGCGCTTTCGGCGTTTCCGGCGGAACGCCGAGCTGAATTGAGTGCAATGCCAGCCAACGAACTCGCCACCGAACTGATCGCAGATACGGCGCTCACATGGGCCAGCCAGCGGCTTGCATCCGCGCCCAAATCGGCCGACGCTTACGTGGTGGAAGAGGACGTCGTGCGCGTGCTGGCACGCAGTCTCTATGCCACGCAGATGGCGGAGCAACTGGCGACAAAGCTGGCTAGGTTCGTCCGTGAGTACAGCTTCCCCCAGCAGACCTATGAAAAGATCCAAGACGAGCTGCGTTGGGTGGCCTTACCTCCGGACCGCAAGCAGGCGCGTCTGCTCGAGGTTCAACGCTACAGCCGCGCTGAGTTCCTGCGGTTGATGGACCACATTAAAGAGCGGATCGCTAAAGGCAGAATCGGCGATGCCGTGGCCATCGCCAAACACTACCTGGGGGTCCTGAGTTTGCCTGCCGAGGAGGTCCAACCGGAAGAGCTCAGCCGACTAACCGAGCTCATCAATCTGGTCGCTGGCCCGAGCACAGAATTTGCGCAGGCCGCCACCGAGCGATTGATCCCGGAGGTCCAGGGAACAAATTTCTTGGGGTTCAAGCATTTTCAGTTGGTAAATGCTCTGGCCACTCTGGCCCAGACCGCTTCCATCTATGAGAATTACGAACAGGTGCAAAGGATCGGTCTGGTACTTGATAAGTTGATCGCCCAGGATCCGGATACGCACTCCACCTGTTGTCGCCGAATTTTGCCAAGGCTCTTGCTGCCACCGCAAATTGAGCGAGTCATAGAGATTTACCTGCAGAAACGCGATGACTCGGCCTGGGCGCAAACTGCAACTACCCTGCTCCGGCGTACCGGTACGGGTGGTCTGGAGCTCATTTTTCAACGGCTCGAAAGCGACAAGCAGGGCGGCAACCGGCTGGCTCTGCTGCGATTGCTGGCGCGCACGGGTCAGACCGGGATCGAGGTCGCTCGTCGCCGGCTCACCGATGAACGCTGGTACGTTGTTCGCAACGCCTGCGTGGTGCTGAGCGAACTGCGTGATCCTGAACTTCTCGCACAATTGGCTCCCGCGCTGCACCATCCGGATGAGCGAGTACAGCAGGCGGCCGTCACTGCCGTCCTGAAGAGCCGCCTCCCCGGACGAGGTCAGGTGCTGGCTCGGGCTCTGGCAGCCCTGGGCGGACACGTATTGGAAACGGCTCTGGATGAGCTGATGTTCCTGAAGGATCCTGCAACCCTGGACGATCTGGAAAAATTCATTTTTGGCTCCAGTTCTGCGCGCATGTCAGTCCTTCAGTCGGCTGTGCAAGTAGTAGCGGCAATCGCGGGAGAACGGTCGTCGGAGATCCTGGTCCGCGTGCTTGCCAGTTCCAACCTGAGCGCTTCAATCCGCCGGATGGCAGGCACTGCCCTCAGTCGCCGCCAATCCGACCACACTCGTGCTCTCCTCGAACAGGCAGCACATAGTGCTCATGCGGATTCCCTGCTAGCTGAGTACCTGCGCGCCCCTGAGTCCAAGCGCTAGTCTGTGGTTTAGAATCAGCCGGTGCTGACCCGACTTCACTCCTGGCTCGCTTTTGGGCTCGCCGCGTTTGCAGTTACTGCCGCAGCGCAAGAAACGGAAAAAACTCCGCAGGTGCGAATCAACTACCTCAACGTCTGCAACCCTACCGAAGCCGAGCAGCAGGAGATTTCCACTGCGCTGGCGCGCATCCCGCAGCCGCAATTCGCCCCGGATTTTGAGATTTCGCGCGGCCGCTCCACTATGGAAGGCGCTCCGGTTTCGCGCTGGGTTCGTATTCGCAAGGACTTCATTGCCAGTTCGCCCTTCGCCACTTCGCAGTATTCGATCAGCGTGGACGAGAAGGGGGTTTCCGAAACTCTGGTGTTCAAGATGAAGGAAACCAAGGACCCGCAGGTCTCCATCACCAACAGCATTACCGGCGCGGCTTCGCCGGCATCGGTTTTGGCTACCGATACTCCCGCGGATCGAGTTCGGCTGGAACGATTTGGAAAGACTTCGATTGTATTGGCGCGTTGTCGCGGAGCCGATCAGACAGCCTACGAGCCATTATTTCATCAGGCGTCGCAGATCCTGGCGCGCTACCGTTCCGCCCTCGGCGTCAGCCACACCGTTCCGCGCGAGTTGGCCGCCTTGGGCGTTCCGGGAATGGGTGCGAGCACAAAAACGCCGGTAGCGACGAAAAAGGATTCCAATTTGACCTCGAAACCTTGACACGAACAGCCGTCGGCGCCCCGCTGAATCTTTCGAAGCATGGAGCAATCAATATAGAGCACATGGAAAACCGCAATTCGCTTCGCAAGACCGTCATCATTGGCTCCGGATGTGCCGGTCTGACAGCCGCCATCTATTCCGCCCGAGCCAATCTGAGACCGCTGGTGCTGGCTGGGCATGAGCCCGGTGGACAACTCTCGCTCACCACTACGGTAGAGAACTTTCCTGGATTTCCTGAAGGTATTCAGGGTCCTGAACTCATCGAGAACCTGCGTAAGCAGGCGGAGCGCTTCGGAGCGGAACATTCTCATGGTGTGGTGACGGCAGTCGATCTCAGCCAGCGCCCCTTTTCCCTCAGCGTCGGCAAGGAAATCATTCATACCGAGACCTTGATCATTGCCAGCGGCGCATCGGCGCGCTGGCTCGGTCTGCCCAGCGAGCAGGCCCTGATCGGACACGGCGTCTCTTCCTGCGCCACCTGTGACGGCTTTTTCTTCGGCGGCAAGGACGTCACGGTGATCGGCGGTGGAGACTCGGCCATGGAGGAAGCCATCTTCCTCACCCGCTTCTCTCCAAAAGTCACGCTGATTCACCGCCGCGATCAATTCCGCGCTTCCAAAATCATGCTGGATCGGGCCCGCAACAATCCGCGAATTGCATTCCTCACCGACACGATTGTTGAAGACGTTCACAATGTCAGCCAGAAAGAAGTTACAGGGTTGAGCTTGCGCAATGTGAAGACCGGCAAGGTCTGGGACTACCCCGCCAGCGCGATGTTTCTGGGCATCGGGCACATTCCGAACACGCACGTTTTCCGCGGGCAGTTAGATATGGACGCGGATGGCTACCTGATCACGCGTGACTATGTTTTCACCCGCGTGCCGGGAGTATATGCCTGTGGCGACGTTCAGGACCGCCGCTATCGCCAGGCGATTACCGCAGCCGGAACCGGCTGTATGGCCGCCATCGAAGCTGAGCGGTTTCTGGAGAGCATGGGGGAATGAAAAACTGGCGTCCACGCTGCCTGCGCTCTGTGACCGCCGCACTGGCTGATCCCCACGGTGGCATGTGATAAAAACATCGTGGCCCATGCAACCGAAACCGAACCTCTACCCCAGAGTGAGCTTCGGAAAACGCCAGAACCCGCTGAACCTGCACTTACGGCGCCGGATGAGCCGTCCGACGAGAATTCTGACTTCGCTTTTACATCCTCTCATTTGTCCTCTTCCGCCTGGGGAAGGAATGTGCTGAGGACATTCTTCATCTGGCTCTCTGAAAATCGCCGCCTGCGCTCCTTTGCCGAAAACTCCTCCCTGGCACAGCCCATGGCCAGGCGCTTCGTCGCCGGCACCACCGTGGACGATGCCATTGCCGCGGTAAAGGAACTGAATGCTCGCGGCATGACTGTCAGCATCGACAATCTGGGCGAGAATGTCACCAACTCGGAAGAAGCACGGGCCAGCGCCCAGCTTTATCACCAGATCCTCGATCAGATCCATGCCCGGCAATTACAAGCCAACATCAGCCTGAAGCTCACCCACATGGGGCTGGATGTGGACGAGAACCTGGCGCGTGAGTTGGTCTGCAGCCTGATCGCGCACGCTACCCGCATTGGCAACTTCGTCCGCGTGGACATGGAGGGCTCTCCCTATACTCAGCTCACCCTCGATTTCGTTCACGAAATGCATCGCGTCCCCGGAAATGTCAGGCACATTGGCGCTGTCATCCAGAGCTACCTCTTTCGCAGTGAAAAAGATGTGGAGGAGCTATTAGCAGACGGCATCCGCATCCGCCTGTGCAAGGGCGCCTATAAGGAGCCACCGGCGATCGCTTTCCAGAAGAAAGCCGACGTTGACGCCAATTACGTGAAGTTGATGCAGCTGCTGCTCAAAAGCGGCATCTATCACGGAATTGCCACCCACGACGAGCGCATCATTGAAGTCACTAAGCGCTTTGCCCGGCAGGAAAACATTTCGCCTACCGCTTTTGAGTTCCAGATGCTGCACGGAATTCGGCGCGACCTGCAGGAGCGGCTGGTGCGCGAGGGTTGGCGAATGCGGGTTTACATTCCCTTCGGCACCGAATGGTATCCCTACTTCATGCGCCGGTTGGCAGAGCGCCCAGCCAACGCCTTCTTCATCGCTCGGAATCTATTCCGGCGTTAGAATGTCTGCCCCTTAGAGCTGCTTTGTCGATCATCCTGACTCCGGGGACCAACACTACCGAGAATGGCGGGACAACAGCCTGCTTCGCATTTATTATGCATATCCGCCAAAACGCTGGGCCCACCAACTCACGCACCCTGATGTGAACAACCTTCTTTCAGAAGGGGAACACTTATGCCTAAGGTGAAGGCAAACAACATCACGTTTAACTATGACCAACAAGGAGCTGGCGAGCCCCTCGTTCTCATCCCTTATACCTCCGCCGATCATGCCTGCTACGCGTTTCAAGTGACGGAATACGCCAAGCACTTCACCTGCATCTCCCTCGACCTCCGCGGGACAGGTGAAACGGACAAAACCGAAGGCGCCTACTCCACCGAGGCTCTCGCCGACGATGTTGCCGCTTTCATGCAAGCCCTGGGATTGCAGAGCGCGCACATCTCCGGCCTATCACTCGGTGCGGCCATAGGCATGTCGCTGGCCGCGAAGCATCCGGAAAAGGTCAAATCACTTTCGCTCCATGGCGGCTGGCCGAAAACCGACGGGTTCCTCAAGCCGATCGCGGAAAGCTGGCAGGTGCTGGCCAAGGCACTGAACAATGTTGCGGAAATGGCGATTCTGGCGATCTTTCCCTGGTGCTTTACGCCCGAGCT
>DASPRM010000079.1 GCA_035624455.1 Terriglobales bacterium | reverse complement strand
CGCCTTCCATGAGAAGGCCGGTCGGTGTCAAGTCGGTTCGTCCTTGCTTTTTATCGGGCAAGATTCTCTCTCCGCCGAGCCGCCACTGTCGCCACCCTTCCATCCGCACTCTCGATGAGCGATTTTCGCTCGGTGCCAGTTGAGTGTTCTCGTTACAGCCGGCGCTGCCACCTGTTTGTCGACCTGCGCTTCCATCTCAAAGATAGAAGCTGGGCCAGGCGTTTAACGCAGTCACCGAAACTCGGCTTGGGCTTGGTCTTTCCTCTTCGCGGAAATGGTTTTACGCTGCTGTCGGCAGTGCTGCTCGGTTGCCGTTCTGCAACGGTTCGTAGACTTCTCCGCTTACCCACAGGTGATGCAGTAACACCGCCAGCTTCCGCGCCGTGGCCACGATGGCTCGCTTCTTTCCGTTTCGTCCTCCGCGCCCGGCCAGCTTCAGGCCCCAACGCCGCAGGTCGCAGTCGGGACCAAACGGCCCCAGGATGTGCTGCGCCCCTTGTACCAGCAGGGTTCGCAGATAGGGGTCGCCTTCCTTGCTGATGTGCATCTGCGGCTGGCTCTGCCCCGAGTTCCTTCGTCCCGGCTGCAGTCCCAGGTAACAACCCACGTCGCGGCTCTTGCGAAAGCGATAGGGATCTTCCAGCGTGAGCAAGAAGGTCAGCGCGATCAGCGTGCCCACGCCCTTCACCTGCTTCAACAGGGCGACTTGCGGATAGCTCTGCTTTGCCAGAGTTTCGATTCGCTGGTTGTACTGGCGGATCTGCTCGCTCAGCGACTCGATGGCGGCCAACAACGGCTGCAGGGCCGCTTGCAGCTCCGGACTCAGGCCCTCGGCTTTTTCCGGGTTCAGGTTGCGCACGTTGCAGCCGCGCAGCCGCTGTCCGTAACTCTTGGCCAGTCCGCGAGCCGTGTTGACCAGCGCGGTCCGTGCCCGCACCAGCCCCGCTCGCGCCCGGACCAGCGTCAGATCCGCCTGCGCTTTGGCGCTGCGGTGCTTCACCGGACACAGCAACTGGGGATCGATCCTGGCCAAGCGGGCCAGGGTCTGCGCATCCAGGCGATCGTCCTTGCGCCGGCTTTCTCCGATCAGGCGCACGTTGCGAGCATGCGCCACGATCACCTCGTGGCCCAACTCGCTCAGCCAGCGGCTCACCCAGGGGGAGTGCGTCCCGGTTTCCAGTGCGATCCGGCTGTGCGGCGTCCCTCCGAATGCCGCTTGCAATCCCTTGGCTGTGGTGGGGATCTTTTGCTGCCGCACCAACTCTCCGTTTTCATCCAGAACGCAGTAGTAGCTGAAGCGATCCCCTAGATCCAAACCGATGGTCAGCTTCTGCGGGGAAAAATGGCTGAGCGGCCGTGCCGCTGCGGTGCTACCCTTCTTCATGGCCGGTCTCCTTTATCTCTTGCGCTTCGAGCGCGTCGATCACCTGGGAGCGTACCGCATCCCGTTCGGAGACCGGCCTTCTCATCTCATCTGTTTACAACAAGTTATAGTTATTGAAAGCCGATATGGCGGTTTGTCCACAATGCGGAAAGGTCTGTCGGCCCAGCGGGGGATGGCTGAACAGCGGATTTATTTGCGAGCAGTGCAATCGCTTGCTGCTCCCATCTGAAGCCTACGTGCGTTTCTTGGCAGTCATCAGCATTCTCCCGGCACTTGGGTCGGTGTTCTTCTTTTTTGCCGCTGGATACCTTGAGGCTCTTTTCGTGTTCACGACCTTGTGGGGACTCAGCTATTTGGCCCTTTCCTATGTAGCACATCTGTTGATTCCTCCGCGACTGGTGCTGCGCCATTACGGCTCGCTGGTAACGCTTGATTTGAATGAACGTGACGAACTGGAGCCTACTCCAGACGGTAAACACCCTTCAAACTGAAGGATTACTGGCGTGAAATCGCCATATCACAAGTAATCCGGCTGCTTGTGGTACTGCTTTGATTTCGCGAATTACAACTGCCACAGTGCTGGAGGCTCTCTGTCGAGCATTTCAGATATGGACAGTGGCAGCACCTGCATGTCTGCAGCGCTCTTCACGTCCTTCACTCCGATGTGCAAATACCGACATGCGTATCGGTTTGGTGAGTTACGGTCTCCACCGGCTGGACGAAAGCACAGCGCATAGGCTCCCTTATTTGCATTCAGGTTCATCTCAGCTAGAAAGCACCTGTGATGGGTCCTTGAGTATCCATCCAGCATCTTGAAACACTTGGTCTCATCCAGAGTCATGGCTTCAATCAGTTTAGGCAGTACCGTCAGTTGGCGAAACATCGCCATAGCACTCAGAATCCCCAGACCGGCGAACGAGCGGCGCAAACTTGTGAGAAACGTGATTTCAGCAATTGACTTCCGGATGGCCCGTCACCCAGAAGCGGCTGGGATCGATGCTCAGAAGCCGACTAGGCCGGATATTAGGCCAAGGCCGTAGGTCGCGGTTTCCGGTTCCACATCTGGTATGCGGCCTCGGCGATCAGTTCGTCCGTGAGCCGTCACGACAGTCGGACCCGTCCCGCTTTCCTTATCGAATTTCGATACCATACTTGACGATATTCGATAAATATATTATTGATATTCGATATCGACAAGGAGAGGGTCATGTCAAGGACAGCCTCGTCATCCGCCGCGCTGCCGCTCGTGTACGTCGTGCTGCGAATCCTCATCGTGGTGAACTGGCTGATGGGCGCCGCGCTCGTGGCCCTGCTCGTGGTCATGCCGAACGAGCAGTGGATCATGGCCGCTTTCAAACTTTCTCCTTCGAGCGACGCAGAGCAGTTGATCATGGGCCTACGCGCTGCCGCCGTGCTCGGCCTCGTCGGGATACCGCTGAACTATGCCGTGCTCAAGCGGTTGCTCGCAATCGTTCTCACAGTTCGCGCGGGCGACCCCTTCGTCGCCGCGAACGCCCACCGTTTGCAGGCAATCGCATGGGCGCTGCTTGCGCTGCAGCTTCTCAGCCTCAGCATGGGCGCGATCGGCAAGGCGGTTTCGAGTCCGGCGCATCCAGTCCATCTCGATGCCGGCTTTTCCATCAGCGGCTGGCTCGCGGTACTGCTCACGTTCCTGCTGGCCCGAGTGTTCGCGGAAGGCACGCTCATGCGGGAAGACCTCGAAGGGATTGTGTGACATGGCGATCGCCGTCAGGCTCGACGACCTACTCCACGATCGCCGGATGACACTGACCGACCTGGCGGACCGGGTGGGAATCACGCTGGCGAACCTCTCGATCCTCAAGACCGGCAAGGCTCGCGCGATCCGCTTCTCGACGCTCGATGCGATCTGCGAGGCGCTCTCGTGCCAGCCTGGCGACATTCTCCAACTTGAGCCGGAACAGCCAAAACGCGAGCTAGCGGCGGCGGCCAGCAAAAGAAGCGCAAGCCGATGAAGAGCCTGCGAAGGGGCAAGTCGCGGTAGTTCGGTCTGCTGGGAGCTCACTCGCGGAGGCGACGGTGACAATTGATGTACGTTTTCGGGGCTCATCTCGCTGGTGGCGTTGGCTCATGGCAGCCGGAAACACTCCGTCGAATTGCTCATTCAAGGAGGGCGAATGCTCTTATCTATCCACATTGCTGCAGGAGGGCTTGCGATGGTTCTCGGTGCCCTAGCGCTGTTGGCAAAGAAGGGCGGGACCGTCCACCGCCGCAGCGGGCTGCTGTTCGTCGGTGCCATGCTCGTCCTGGGCATCAGCGCAGCGATCCTGGGCGTTGGCAAGAGTGGTCCCACCGACTCGAATGTGTTCGGCGGCTTGATGACGGTGTACTTTGTCATCACGGCGCTGACCACCGTGCGCCCGGTGTCGTCATGGACCCGCGGTAGTAATGTTGCGGCGCTGGCGGTCGCCGTCGGACTCGCGATCGTCGATAGCGTCGGCGGCGTGAAGGCATGGGAAAGCCCTCGGGGTTTTCTCAACGGCGTCCCGTTCGCGATGTACTTCTTCGTCGCCACCGTCATGGCCCTGGCGGCGATTGGCGATGTGCGCATCATGCAATTCGGCATTCCGCGCGGCGGACCACGCCTGGCGCGGCATTTGTGGCGAATGTGCTTCGCGCTGTTCATCGCAGCCGGATCATTCTTCTCCATCCGCGAGCGGGTGGCAAAGATCCTTCCCGAGCCCTTCACGACCGCGCCGATGCGCACGCTGCCGATCCTGCTGCTGTTTGGCGCGATGTTCTACTGGTTGTGGCGGGTCCGCAGCCGCCGCCCGTTGCCGGTGCTTCTCCGACACGATTTGCTGCCGGTCACCACTCGCGGGAAGTGACGTTTCCGAATGGCCCAAATCCTGCTTGTTTGGGCGATCGTGTGGGCCAAAATTCTCTTGCACCGTCGAAGGTCTGTCGGGTCAATGAGCGGTCGCATTGATCCCGGCGGATGGGGTTGTATCCGCAAAAAAAGCCAGTTCGTGGTTTGTCGGAAATGCGGAAACTGACTAGTGGCCCCCCAACTGGTGAAAAATCGCCATTACGCCAACTATGCCGACGGGACACGCCCCTTCAAGGGTCAGCAGCGGTGGAGTAGCGGTTGCAGTCTTACAGACAGCACTCTCTTGCGCGGGAGAGGAATCGCAAGAGGCGTGTTTCCTTTCGTCAACGATCCTCACGCGCCCGACTTGATAAGCAAAACACTGCTTCCGGACACCCGCCCACCTCGCCAGTTGACGAAAGCAGGGTTTCAGTCGCGGGCACGACTACACCAGGTCCGCTATCTCGAGTTTCTCGCCTTTCCACGAAGTTTGAAACTGCTGCTCCACAAAGCCAGCATCGTAATCACGCTTCTGAGCCTTGAGGGCCTGATGCAGGCCGAATAGGGAGCGCGGATTGCGGGGATTGCGATCGAGGTCCTCACGGAAGACCTTCTCCGCCTCGGCCGGCGCGCCATTCATCAGCAAGGCAGCGCCCAACGATTCGCGTACAGGCGAAAACCAGTCGGGTGGCTCACCATAGTTGAGTTTGTCCTGAACCGCCACGGCATCACGAAGCATGGC
>DASPRM010000078.1 GCA_035624455.1 Terriglobales bacterium | reverse complement strand
CAGCCCAAAGTCCAACACCTTCACCAGTCTTTCCTGGGTCACCATCACGTTGGTGGGTTTCAAGTCGCGATGCACGATGCCTGCGAAATGGGCCTTGGCCAGCGCGTTCGCAATCTGCACCGCGCACTTCAGCGCCTCATTCAAACGCATTCCCTTCTGGGAGATCAACTCGTCCAACGTCTTCCCTGCGATATACTCCATGGCGATGAAGTCCACGCTTTCCGCCTGGTCGATATCGTAGATCGTGATGATATTGGGGTGGTTCAGCGCCGAAGCCGCCTTGGCTTCCTGCACAAAACGGCGCATCCGCTCTGCATCGGCGACCTTGTCCGCAGGCAAAACCTTGAGCGCGACGAAGCGATCCAGGTGGTTGTCCCTAGCCTTCCACACCACGCCCATACCGCCCTCGCCCAGCTTCTCGACGATGGTGTAGTGCAACAGCGTACGCCCGGTCACGGGTCCATCCCTAGGTGCGCGATCTGTGTATCATACATCCGACCAAGGACAGCCAAGATCACGCGAGCGCCATGCTCCGCCACCAGCGCCGGCAATTGTCCGAGGACCTGCCTCCCCGCCCGGCTCAGCAGGGGCTCGAACTGCAATCGTGACTGCCGGGATCGCGACATGTACTAAGCCGCTGCGCGGCAGGACGCCCCCGGCGTAGTTCGTAGTTTGAAAGCATTGAGCGACCTAAAGGAGGTCGTTCATGACCGAACTACGCAAGCGAATGACGGAGGATCTCCGCCTGCGGAATTACTCCGATAACACCATTCTGATTTACACCAACACAGTAGCCGATTTCGCCCGCTACTTTCGCAGGCCGCCGGACACGCTCGGTCCAGAGGAGATCCGGCAGTATCAGCTCTACCTGTTGAACGTGAGAAAGCTCGCTTGGTCGACCTTTGTGCAGCGGACCGGGGCGCTGAAGTTTTTCTACACACGCACGCTCAAACAGGCTTGGTTTGTGCAGGAAGTCGCCAAACCCAAGGTACGCCGCCCGTTGCCGACCGTTCTGAGTCGAGAGGAGGTCAGTGCGCTGCTGGATGCCACACTGAACCTGAAGCATCGGGCATTACTGGCAACGCTCTACGCTACTGGATTGCGCTGTGAAGAAGCTCAGCGACTGAAAGTCAGCGATATCGACAGCCAGCGAATGCTGGTTCTGGTGCGCGAAGGCAAAGGAAAACTTCCTCGACAGGTGATGCTCTCGCCCAAGCTTCTAGAGCTGCTGCGCATTTATTGGCGCTGGTACAAGCCGAAAGACTGGCTGTTTCCTGGTCGTAAACCCGGCCGGCCGATGGACGCATCGGGCATACGCCAGGTCTGCCGCAAACTCGCTAAGACGGCCGGTATCAAAAAACGCGTCCATCCCCATGTGCTCCGCCATTCGTTCGCCACTCATCTTTTGGATGCGGGCACGGATCTGCGCGTGATTCAGCTGTTGCTGGGCCATGCCGACCTGGATACCACAGCTCGCTACCTGCATGTATCCGAAGCCAGGTTTCGGGCCACCGTAAGCCCACTCGACAACCTGCCGATTCGGGAGATCCTGACCACGGATGGTGACGGCCGCCGGCGGTGACCGAACATCGGCCGGAAGTCGCCGATGTCTTCCGCCAACACGGTCAGGAGTTCCTCCATCGCTGGGGAGATATCCTGTCAACCCAGCAATGCAAGGCATTCCGAGACATCGGCGTATGCCGCACCGCCGCACTCGGCACGCAAGTGCAGCAGTGTGATCATTGCGGGCATCAAGAGATTGCCTACCGATCGTGCCGCAACCGTCATTGCCCGAAGTGCCACAGCCGGACGCGGGACGAGTGGTTGCGTGATCGTGCCGCAGAGCTTTTGCCAGTACCTTATTGCCACGTCATTTTCACTCTGCCTCATGAACTGGCGCCGCTCGCGCTTCAGAACCCGCGGATCGTGTATGGAATTTTGTTTCGCGCCGCGGCCGAATCTCTTCTCGAAATGGCTGCCGATCCCAAACGGCTGGGAGCGCAGATTGGCTTCCTCGCCGTCCTACACACCTGGAGTCAACGGCTCGAACACCACCCGCATGTCCATTGTGTAGTCCCCGCCGGCGGATTATCTCCCGACGGGCAAAGGTGGATCGCACCGCGCAACAAACGGTTCTTCTTACCGGTGAAGCCACTCAGCCATCTATTTCGTGGCAAGTTTCTCGCTCTTCTGGAAGAAGCATTCGCAGCGCACAGCCTTGCGTTCTATGGACGCATTCGAGAACTGGCACACCCAGTCCGTTTCGCGGAATTGGTGTCCGCTCTGCGGGACAAGCAATGGGTGGCTTACGCCAAGCCACCTTTTGGCGGTCCACAGCAAGTTCTGCGGTATCTGGCGCGATACACCCATCGCGTCGCGATTTCCAACGGTCGCTTGCTGAGCCTGGAAAATGGTCGGGTCCGCTTCCGCTGGCGAGACTCGCAGGACCACAATCAGATCAAGGAGATGTCCCTGGAGGCCATCGAGTTCATCCGCCGCTTCCTCCTGCACGTGCTCCCCAGCGGCTTCGTCAAGATCCGACATTTCGGATTCCTCTCCAACCGCAACCGCAAAACGATGATCCAGCGTTGCCGCCAACTCCTGCCGCCAGCCCCGGCTGAGGTCACCGTCGTGGAGCCTCGCCCGCCGCTCTGCCCGGTTTGTAAAATCGGCCATCTCCTGGTAATCGACTGGGGAACCAAAGCCACCAACGCGGCAGTACCCCATCGCCGCGTTGCCACCTGGGACTCTTCATAGCCGGATGCTGTTTAGCGTCAAAATCGCGGACGCACACACATCGCTCAACATTGGGTGCAGCCGACGTGTGTCGTCTCGCCTGA
>DASPRM010000077.1 GCA_035624455.1 Terriglobales bacterium | reverse complement strand
GCGTTGTCCGCGGGCTCGCCATTCACCCTCACATTGCCGAACGCCCGCATGCTGACCTGAGACTCCTGCGCGAACAAGCCGCAGCTTGCCCCCAGTAACACCAAGGCTGTCAGGAACAGTCGTATTGACTTCGGACCCATGCGTTCTATCCGTATCCCACTCCATGATCGAATTAATGGCGAAAGCCTTCAATATCTTATTAATTTCCCCCTGAGCGACGGATTCCTGGCCTAGTTACCCCACTGCCGGCAACTGCACTCAAATTGCACCATCTTTCTGGTATTGACCCGCATTTTCAAACCACTTATGTTGGCTGGTACCAATCACTGGTTACGGCGTCACTTCGCAAGCCCTGCGAAAGGAGGTTCTATGTTTACCCGAGTCGTCGAACTCAATGCGAAAACCGGCAAGACGGGGGAACTGACTTCCACTATCAACCAGAAAGTGCTTCCCATCTTGCGTAAGCAGGCCGGATTCGTTGAGGAGACCGTGCTTGTGGGGGAAACCTCACCTCACCTGGTCCTGGCCATGAGCTTTTGGAACACCAAGGAAGATGCGGAGCGCTACAATCGTGAGCAGTATCCTGCGATCAATGAAATGATCCGGCCGCTGCTGGAGTCCACACCGGTGGTGCAAAACTTCAGTGTTGACACCTCCACCTCGCATAGAATTGCCGCGGGCAAAGCTGCCTGATCGTTAACCTGGAGGCGGGCCCTCAACCCGCCTCCGTTCCTGTGTCGTCGGGTAACGGAGCGCTGAGCTTAGCGCCACACCCCACTTGCAGGGGAGAGATCGCTAACGGACCGACCCCCAGAATCGTGGCTGATTGAAGATGCCCCCAGTTGCTAACCCCGAAGCCTTGGACCTGCTGGACCAGATCAAATCCCACAAGCTCGATCTGGATTCCGCTCTCGCCCTCATCGTGGATCGCGCCGCCGAAATCACCAGTGCCAGCGGCGCCGCTCTGGCTCTTGGTCCACGCCAGGCCTGTTATTGCCGCGCCAGTTTTGGCGATGCTCCGGAAGTCGGCGTTCCCATCCGTCCGGATTCCGGATTGACCGGCGAGTGTGTCCGCGAATGCCACACCGTTCGCTGTGAAGATGCGCACAATGATCCCCGCCTCGATCCCGCCGTCTGCCGCCAATTGAACCTTCGCTCCGCGGTGCTGGTGCCGCTGTTCTCCGGACCTGACGGGCGGGACTTCAGCGGCGTTCTGGAGGTTTCTTCCTCCCGCGCTCATGCCTTTTCCTCGGGCCAGATCAGCAAACTGGAAGAGTTGGCTGAAATCGCTTCCCTTCTCGCGTTTGGTGGCACCGCCGCTTCCCAACAACATAATGCCCCGGCTCGCATCAGCATGCTGGAGACTACAGAACCGGCTGAGAGCTTCCCTGGCCCCAGGGGCCTCCGCCTTCAGCTTGACACTCTGCTTCACCGCCTCAGGGATCTGCGGGGGATACGCTGGATCGTCGCGGCGGCGCTGCTGGTTGTGATCGGAGGCGCGCTCCTTTTTTCCGGCAGAGCGGCGCAACGACCGCCGGCAATGGAATCGCGCCAGAGCGCGTCGATCCAGCCCACGCCCGTGGCAGCTACTCTTTCCCCGGCCCCGGCTACTTCTGATGTTCTCGTAGATGCGGCGAAGGGCTCTCCCAACTCTCGCACTGCCGCGTCGCAAGCGAAACCATCGGCTCCAAAACCTTCTGCTCTTATAAGCCGGACACCGGCCTCCAGAAGCCACGAAAGTGACTCCTCAGCGGCTTCGACGGTGCAGGACACCACAACCGTGCTGGCTTCATCGGGCGCAGGGCGAAGTCAGTCCACTCAGGCGCCATCTTCGGCAACAGCCGACAAGTCGCACACTGCGCCTGAACCTCCACTGATCGCGGGCAATCTTGGTCATTCCACCAACGTTGTTTTTCTCGCGTTGCCCACCGTGCCTGGGAAACCGTCGTCGCCCGTCCGTCATTCTGAAGGTGTCACAGGCGGCACTTTGATCTACAGAGTCATGCCGTCGTACCCGGCAATGGCACGGGGCGGAAAGCTGGAAGGCGAAATCGTTCTCAGCGCCGTGGTTGCTCCCGATGGCACAGTGAAAAGCGTCCGCGCGGTCAATGGCAACCCGATTCTCGCTAACGCCGCCATCGATGCGGTTAAGCAGTGGCGCTATGATCCCTTCAAGCTCAACGGCGTGCCCATCGAAACCGAGACCACGGTCAAGGTCAAATTCAGCCGCTCGAATTGAGGCGAGTCGAGGTGTCACTAAGCCCATATTGGATATCACGAGAAAACGCAGATCCCTCGACTCCACGCCCGCGACCCGCACAAGACGCGGGTCGGAAAAACGCACGGGGGCGTCGCTCGGGATGACAATGCTAGAAATGACAATCGTGTAAGCACCGCCCAACCATGCTGGCCGTCAGGCCCCCGGTGCTACACTCACTGCATGTCATTTCCGACTCCGCCTGGCGTCAAACTCATTAACGACTCCAACTACCGCGAGAACTACGCCAACAGCGTGCAAGTTCGCGTGAACGTCTGGGATTTCTTTCTCGTCTTCGGCACCATGCAGCAGCAGGTGGAAAACGAAGTCGAGATCCACAATTTTCAAGGAATCTACCTGAGCCCGCAGCAGGCCAAGGCCCTGATGACCATCCTGCAACAGAACGTGGCCAACTACGAAAAAACCTTCGGCGAGATCAAGCTCGATCCCGGATTAGCCGCGGTGGGTCCGGTCAACTAATATGCTTTGATGCCCAGGGAAACGAAGATCCTGGCCTTCCCCGCCGGCGTCGGCTCCGTTCGCCCTGCCGCCAAGTTCACCGCACCAGCGCAGGCTCTTGCGCTGGCTGCAGCTCTTTTCCTCTGCCTGGTTCTGCTTCACCTGCCGCTCCTGAATCTGCCTTACTTCTGGGATGAAGCCGGATATTACATTCCCGCAGCCCGCGACCTGCTGCTCTCCGGCTCGCTGATTCCTCACTCAACCCAGACCAACGCTCATCCGCCGCTGGTAATGATCTGGCTCGCCCTCTGGTGGAAGTTCCTTGGCTTTCGACCTTTGATCACTCGACTGGCAATGCTCGCTATATCCACGTTCACCCTCGCGGGTGTCTTTCGCCTAGCTCGCCAGGTTTCCAATCAGCAAGTCGCAATCGCTTCCACCGCCGGCACCGCACTCTACCCGGTGTTCTTCGCGCAGAGTTCGCTGGCTCACCTCGATATTGCGGCAGCCGGATTCACGCTCTGGGCGCTGTCTTCCTACCTGCACGATCAGCGCTGGCAGGCGTGCTTGTTTTTCTCTCTGGCCGCCCTCGGGAAGGAAACCGCCATCATCGCGCCGATTGCGCTGGCAGTCTGGGAGCTGGCCCGTCCATGGCTACAAAACCGCGGCTCGCGTCCACTGCTAGGGGAAAGGAAGGAGTTGCAGATCCCTCGCTGGCTGCGCCAGCTCGTGATGACAATAAAAAACGGACCTGATGCGGCTCGGCTAAAGGCGAGGCCTTTCAAAGCCGAGGATAGTCGGGCTTCTTCACACCCCGTTGACTTGTGTCTGTTGCCGCCCAGCCTGATCCGCATCCTCTGGCTGCTGCTTCCCTTGCTGCCGCTCGCTCTCTGGTTTGCTTATCACTATCACAAGATCGGCTTTGTGTTCGGAAATCCCGGGTTCGTGAGCTACAACCTCACCGGCACACTTCATCCTGTGCGGTTCCTGGCGGCTCTTCTCGAACGGCTCTGGCAGCTGCTCGGCTATCTCAACATGTTCCTGCTAACTATTGCCACGGCACTGGCCATGCGCCGCCCGGCGATCCTCGACGTGGAGCAGGCAGCGGCAAGAGCCAGCGGCAATGGCGACCGCCACATCGAGCGTCCGCGCATCGCCATCGCAACCCAACTTGTCTTTGCCGTGATCCTGATCGCGTACCTGCTGGTGCTTTCTCTGATTGGCGGCGCGGTGCTCGCCCGCTATCTTCTGCCCGTCTACCCGCTGGTCATCATTATTTGTGTCTCTACGATCTGGCGACGCATTTCCTGGTGGCAGGCTTTCCTAGGAGTCGTTTCTCTGGGCTTCCTGATCGGCCTGGTGACCAGCCCGCCCTACCACTTCGCTCCCGAAGATAATCTCGACTACGCCCAGTACGTTCGTCTGCATCAGAATGCCGGGAGCTACCTGCAACTGCACTACAGAAAGGGCCCGATCCTGACCGCCTGGCCCGCTTCCGACGAGCTCACTCATCCCTATCTTGGCTACGTTTCAAACCCGATCCCCGTCGTGCACATCGAGAATTTTTCGTACGCGGAGCTATTGCTTGCCCGTCAGGCCGCGCAGGATTACGAAGCAGCGCTCGTCTTCTCGACCAAGTACGAGCCCCCTTACGGATTCCTGCTGCGCCTTCCTTATTGGCAGAAGCTGCAGCAACGCTATTTTGATTATCACCGCGACCTGCCGCCTGCCGCCGCGGCACAAATTCTGGGAGGACACATTGTGTGGACCGAAGCCAGCAGCGGTCAGTGGGCGGCCATCATCGAGATGGATAGGGCGCTCAATGCCGGCAGGGTGCCTCACCCCAGGAGCTACCTCACAAATCCCTGACGGCCGGTCAGGCTGCGTCCTGGCGCGGCATTCACCTTCGGACTGCTCGGCTGGGAAATATGCCGCCAGTCCTCGGATCGGCGGCCAGATCGGTCTTTCCGTGGACTTCCGGGACGTGTTGCGTCCTTCCGCGCACAGTCCGAATCATTTACCCTGACGGCGGAACGATTTCTCAATTTTGCATCCTTGTCGTAAAGGAGAACGCGATGCCTTGTCAACCCGAAGTGCTGAAAAGTGTTCCGCTGTTTTCTTTGCTGGATGACGACGAGACCGCGATTCTATCTGCGCAGGTTGAGATCAAGAATTTCGCGCCGCGGGAGCGTGTGTACAAAAAAGGTGACCCGAGTGGCCAGGCTTACGTGGTGCTCTCCGGCAAGGTCCGTGTCACAACGGTTGACGAGGATTATCAGGAGGTTGTCGTCGACGAGCCCGGCAAGGGTGACTTTTTTGGCTTTGCTTCCATGCTGGATCAGACGCCGCACCAGACCAACGCGATTGCGCTCGAAGAGAGCACCTGTCTGGAGGTATCACGTGAGGATATCGCGATTCTTCTTGAGCGAAAGCCGCATGCGGGAATGGACCTGCTCACCACCCTGGGCCGCCAGTTCCACGCCGCTCAAGAACTGGTGCGCATTCGGGCCAGCCGCAACCCCAACGAAATTATCGAACAGGAGGCGACCACGGGCGAACGGATTGCCGATAACGTTGCGCGCTTTGGTGGCTCATGGACGTTTATTGGAGCTTTTTGCGCTGTGATGATCATCTACGCTACGGTCAATATTGTGCTTCACGGGAAGGCCTGGGATCCTTACCCATTCATTCTGCTTAACCTGTTCCTTTCGATGCTTGCCGCGATTCAAGCGCCCGTCATCATGATGAGCCAGAATCGCCAGGACACCAAAGACCGCCTGCGCAGCGAACTCGATTTCGATGTGAACCGTCGCGCCGCGAGCGAAATTCAAGGCCTCGCCCGCAAATTGAACCTGCTGGACGAAAAAATCGACGACGTCGCGGGTCTCCTTCGTGCTAAGGCGGTTCGCTAGCGCTGAATTGGCCGTCTGCTTCGGCACAGAAAATACCGTATGCCGGGATTGCTTTTCCGAGGGCTTATGGTCTTGGGGACACACGGTCCAAACATCCGGTTCATTGTGAGATAGCTTCTACACTGGCGCACGATCTATGCCGGCGGAAATTTTTCCCCCGCGCTCAGCCGGATGTTTCTGGCCCCGAGTAAGCGCCGCACCGAGCAGCACAAGCGGTACCAGAGTTCCCAGAAAAACAAGGTGATACCAGACCGGGAACTTTGCCCACAGTTGAACATGTGCGGGAATGAACGCCGCCAGAATAATGGCGCCGAGCACCCACGGCAGCCTGGTCCGTGACGGCACTATCCGGCCCACCACAGCGCCGGCAGCCAGCGACGCCAGAGCCCCGAGAATAAGGCGCGCGATCTTCATGCCAAGCGTAAATGTCAATGTCGGTTCAGCCAGGGCATAACCTGGAACGCCGGCTCGCAGCCCAAGGTTGAGTAGGGTGGCAACCACCGTCCACAGCACAAGCCCGGCAAGCAATGCGAAAATCGCCCGTTTCATAAGCAAATTCCTCCTTCCCTTCTTGCGGCCTATAGTTTAATTATACTAGTATACTCCAACTATGAAGGCTGAGCTACTGATTCTTGGTGTTTTGCACCGGGGCAATTTCCATCCTTATGAGATCAAGCGCCGGCTGAGAAACGCCATGATCGAGTGCTATACGGACGTAGACGTCGGTACGCTGTATTACGCGATAAGACAACTGGAGAAAAACGGGCTAATTACAGCGGTTCGACGGGAGCGGGTAGCCCGCGGGGGTGTGCGCACGGTTTACGGAATCTTGGCCAGTGGCAAGCGGCGATTTGAGCAACTTCTGAACGAGCAATTCGCCGCCGAGGGATCGGTTGCCCAAACTCTTTATGCCCCCATGCTTTTTCTGCAATTCAGCAACCTGCCCCTGGTCGCGGACTTGCTGCGAGCGAGGATCTCGCGAGAGACCCAGGCAATTCGAGAAATTGCCGGGATTCGGAAGCAACTCGGGTCAACTCCCGCAACCGGTGCACTTCATCTTCTCAAACACCTTGAGCTTCAGCATCGGCTCGACCGCAAGTGGCTTCAGGGGGTGCTAGCCGATGTCGAGGGCGGGCGTGTGCGGGACGTGGCAGACCCCCGGCGACTGACTCTGGCTGCCGCCAAAGACCCGGCCTCGAGAGGAACGAAGTTCCGAGAATGAAGCGCGGGTCAGAACTCCGGCAGAGAATCGGTCGCTAGATCACACGATCTCCCGATTACCCGATCCAAATTCAAAACAATCTGGCAGTTCTGTGATCAGTGCTCACCCAGTTCGTAGCGCAGTCTTGAAAGCTAAGGATTCACTACTCGCAACAGCAAACCGCTGCCAGCGGGAACGTGTACCTTCCGGGAAGACTGCAGCACAAGCTTTCCGATTGGTGCGGTCCGTCCGGCATGCTCGATCTTCAGATCGTCGAATCCGTAGGCACCGCAGGCCGAAGACGAGAACACCCATAAGGCCTGTTTGTCCGCGCTACCTTCTATAGAGCCACGGCATTTGGCTCCATCGGGAGTACTCAACTGAGCCACCACGCCATTGCCGTTCGCAGGTGTGCCAACCACCAGGCTGCCGGATGTCACTGGCCCGCCACCACGGTAAACCACATCGCCTCCCACTTGCCGCGTCGTCCAGGTATAGGCGGAGGTGCCACGGTCCGGGGCTGGATTGGTGGGAATCTGGGCGTCATAGACGGCCACCATGGAAGCGATTGCGCGCAAATCAGTGACGACCGGAATCTCCTTCTTCTTGATGAGCACGCGATCAAATTTCACAATCACCCGCGAAGCTGCACCGGTGTTATTGACATCTACCACCTGGCCCAAAACCCGCGACCGAGCTGGTATGTGTGAACCGGAGGGGAGTGGAACGTCCTGCATTACTCTGGCGACGATCCGGTCACCGGGCTTGTTGTGTGCGGTATCGATAGTCGACGAGAGCATGACAGGAATGATGGTGCCTGCGGGAATCGTGTCCGCCGCAGCCGCCATCGCCATGAGCAACAGGCAAAGAGAAACTATCCTGATCGATTTCATCTCTCATACCTCCTTTGAGAGTTAAGGTTCTCCTAATGCGACCGATCAGTGCTCACCCAGTTCGTAGCGCAGTCGAGCCTGGGCGTAGCGGTACTGATATCGAGCATTGGTGTTGCTGATATCGGCCTGGGTCTTCTGTAATTCGGCCTGGCTGAACTCCACGATGGAACCCAGGCCGAGGTCGTAGCGAGTTTGAGCCAGATCCAGAGCAAGCCCGGCTTGCTGCTGTAACTGGCGGGTCACGTCGAGCTGGCTATAGGTCCGGTTCAAATCCAGCCAGGCGGTGCGCACATCGCGAGCGACGCGGTTGCGCAGATCCAGCAGCCTCTGGTTGTCGGCTTGCGAAGCCAATTCCGCCTCGTGCGCGCGCGCATTGAACAGGAAACCATTGAATACCGGAATACTGACATTCACGCCGGCGCCGCCCCACCAACTAGGTACGTTGCCAGTATCAAAGGGGACCGAGCCAATGGTCGCCAAGGCGCTCACCGTAGGACGCATGAGATCGCGCTCCGCATCCCAAAATTTCTGTGATGCCTGGTAGCCGTAGGCCAGAGCAGCGACATCGGGACGCTTCTGCAATGCTTCGGCGATCAGGCTATTAACATCGGGCGGGGGCGCAGGGAAACCTGTGTCTTCCTCCACTAGTTCGAAATTCTGCAGCGACGGGAAACCAAGAATCGCCGACAGCGCAGCCTGGGCGGAGTTGTAGTTGTTTTGCGCTTCCAGGAGGAGGAGCTTGGATTGGGCCAGATCGACCTGGGCAAAACTCAGATCCAAGTCGGATTTGAGTTTGGCCTGGGTTAACGCCTGGACGCGGTCTACCACAGTCTGCCGTTCCGAGACTGTCTGCGCTGCCACCTTCACCAATGCCGCTGTCTGCAGTACCTGATAGAACGCCTGGTCTACGGCAAGGCCAATCTGCTGCGCCGTAGCCAGCGCGTTTTGATCTTCGGCCTTGGCGCGCAGCTTCGAACTGGAGAGCAGGTTGGTGCTGCGGCCGAAGTCGGTAATCAGTTGGGACAGAAAGGCTCCAGAAGCAGCGCGGCTGAAGAGAACAGGATTGTTCAATGCACCGGCAGCGATGCGGCTGTTTTCTTCCGCATCCACGCCGGTTAGGTTGACGACCGCAGTGGGCAGAAGTCCAGCGCGCGTCTGGCGAACCACCTGCTCGGAAGCGAGCGCATTGAGCCGAGCAACGGTGATTTGGGGATTGTTTTTGAGCGCCAGGGCCTCGGCATCATGCAGGGTCAGCCGTTGTGGTGCCGGAATCTGTCCGGGAGGGGGTGGAACCTGTGCGGGAGGTGGTGTAGGAGCTTGCGCAGGAGCGGGCGCTGGGACCTGTCCCGGAGCGGAAGCAGGAATCTGTGGCGGAGCGGGAGATTGTGCCCAGGCATCGCAAAATGCGCTATGGCAGAACATGGCAATCACCAGCAGGAAGTCAGTTCTTCTCATTCCCCATTGTCGAATCATGCCTGCGGTTGAGCCGAAGGCTCCTCCTTGCGATGAATCAGCAGATAGGCTGCAGGTACAAGGAATACGGTTATCACCACCGAAACCGTCAATCCGCCGATGATAGAGCGCGCCAGTGGAGCATACTGCTCGCTGCCTGCGCCTAAAGCCAAGGCCATCGGAATCAGACCGAGGATGGTAGCCAGGGAGGTCATCAAGACCGGGCGAAGGCGGATACGGCAGGCAGTTGCGACGGCTTCGCGAATCGGCATACCGTGTTTGCGCTGTTCGCGGGTAAACTCGACGATCAGAATGCTGTTCGACACCACGATGCCGGTCATCATCACGACTCCCATCAGCGACATCACATTCATTGTCGTGCGGGTAATAAAGAGGAAAACAATCACGCCGGTAATGCCCGGCGGAATTGCCAGCAAAATGATGAAGGGATCGACGAACGAGGCGAACTGCGCCATCAACACCAGATAGACCAGAATGATGGACAACAATAAGCCGATCGCGAAGCTGCGGAATGAGGCCCGCATGCCCTCAACCGAACCTCGCAGTGTCACCCGCACATTCTCGGGTGGCTTTACCCCGGCTACCACCTTCTCTACCCGGTTTGCGAGACCGCCGAGGTCTTCCGAGGCGGGCGCCACATAGACATCGATAACTCTGCGGAGCTGATAGTGGTCTACTTCGGTCGGAGTATTGATGACCTTCACGTCGCTGACCGCTTCCAGATCCGTGGGATTCACATTAGTGCCGGCACGCAGTGGGATCTGCTTGAGGTCGATAAGCGATTTCACTTGGGTTTCGGGATATTGCACCGTCAGGAAGTAGTTGTTACCGCTCTTGGGATCGACCCAGTAGCTGGGCGCGATCATGGCATTGGAGGTCAGTGCGGTGATGACGTTGTTCACAACTTCTTTTGAGGTGAGTCCCAGGCGTCCCGCCATTTCTCGGTTGATGTTGAGTTGAATACCGGGATAGTCCAGGTCCTGGGGAATCAGCACGTCACTGACCCCTTTCACGCCGCGGAGCTTCTGAGCGATTTCCGACGCGGTTTTGTACGCTTCGTTCAGATCGTTGCCGCTTACCTGGATGTCGATGGGCGCAGGTAGACCAAGATTCACCACCGCGTCCACAAGCCCTCCGGACTGGAAATAGGTGGCCAGCTCGGGAACATCGTCAGCCAGCTTGCGGCGCACGCGATTCATGTATTCGTAGCTGCCGATCTTGTGGCCTTCCTTCAGGCTCACTTGCACGAAGGCGGTGTGCTGCGCGGAATTACTCGTGTAAATGGCAGAAAAGTCCGGCGTAATACCGATGTTGGAAACGATCATCCCCAAATCCTGCGGAGACACCACTTGCCGGATATCCTGCTCCACTCGCTTGATGTACTGATTGGTGAGCTCGATACGTGTTCCGCTGGGAGCCTTGATATTGATGACGAATTGTCCAGGATCGGTCCGCGGAAAAAATGACACGCCCAGGAGCGGGTAGAGACCGAGACTGAAAACAAAAATCCCGACCACACCGAGGATGGTTGCTACGGGGCGGATCAGGCTCTTGCGCACCGCGATGTCGTAGCGCATGAGCATGCGGTTGTAGCGGGAGTTGAATTCGTGGACAAGTCGTTCAAACCAGGATTTGCGAACGTCGTGGCCTTGTCCTTTGTCCGCCTCGTGGAGCCGTATGAAACGGGCGCAGAACAGCGGCACCACGGTCATGGCAACCATGTAGGAAGCAAACAGGGAAAGCACGACTGCCAGTGCCAATGCCGTGAACAGGAATCGGCTGACGCCGTAGAGGAAAACAACGGGGAAGAAAACAATCGCGGTAGTGATAGTGGCTGCGAGCACCGGCAGAGCCACTTCGCGCCCGCCCTTTTCAGCTGCGATCTCCGGCCGCTCGCCCATCTCGAGATAGCGGAAGATATTCTCGAGAACCACCACCGAGTTATCGATCAAGCGGGAAAAAGCCAGCGCCAGACCGCCCAGCACCATGGTGTTGATAGACCCGCCTCCAGCATTGATAGCCAGAAAGGCAGCCAGGGCGGACAGCGGAATCGACAACAAGACCGCGAGCGTGGCACGGGTGCTGCCCAGGAAGATCAGAATCATCACTGCCGTCAGCACTAGACCGATTCCACCCTCATGCAGCAGGTTCTCGATTGCGGTCTTCACGAAAACCGACTGGTCAAAAACCACTTTGGTGACCAGAGTCTTGGGGACGTCCACCAGGTCGCCGAGCGCTTTCTTGATTCCATTCACAATCGAAATGGTGTTGCTGTTGCCGCCCTGCTTCAAGATGGGGAGATACACGGAGCGCTGTCCGTCCACCCGAACAATATTGGTCTGGATGGCATCCGCATCCTTGGCATAGCCCACGTCAGTTACGAGTACCTGGCCGTTGCCCTTGGTCTTCAGAGGAAGGCGATCGATTTCCTCCGTGGTAGGAAGCTGGCTGTTGGTATAGATGTTGAAGTCTTTGGGGCCAATGCGCACATCGCCCGCAGGCAGGATGAGGTTTGAGTCGTTAACGGTGCGCACCACGTCCATGAGGCTGAGCTGGTGAGCTTCCAACTTCACCGGATCGACGTAAACCTGGATCTGGCGATATTTTCCTCCGAAGGGCTGGGGCACGGATGAGCCCGGCACATTAGCAATCTGGTTGCGAACCGTGAACTGGCCCAGGTCGTGAAGATCAATTTCGTTCAGCCCCTGACCCTTCAAGGTGATCAGGCACACTGGAAGGCTGGAGGCGTCGAACTTAAGCACAACAGGAGGAAGGGTTCCAGGCGGCAGACGACGCAACTGCGCCATTGCCAAGTTTGAAATCGTGTTGACCGCAGCGTTGGGATCGGTCCCCGGCTGGAAGTAAACCTTGATCAGGCTCACACCGGTGAGCGAACGCGATACCATGTGGTCAATTCCGCTTCCCAGGGTAAAGAATCGTTCAAAAGGGTTGGTAATGTTGGCTTCAATCTGCTCCGGCGGCATTCCGGAATAGAAAGTTGCCACGACCACGACTGGGATATTGATATCGGGAAACAAATCCACCGGCATGCGCGCCACCGTGGACACACCCACCACAGCGATGATCAGGCAGATCATGATGATGAAGTAGGGGTAGCGAATGGCAAATCCTGACATTACTGTTCGCCTCCCGCCGCGTCCGCTGTCTGTGCGCCTACAAAACCACTGACCTTGGGCACGACCACTTGCCCTGGCTGAAACGAGCCGAGATTGCCCACGATTACGCGATCCCCTTCCGTCAACCCGGAAAGCACTTCCACCGACGAAGGATCCTCGATTCCCGTCTTGATCTCGCGCCTGACTATGCGATTTTGCGAATCCACCAGCAGGACTACAGACTTGCCGTCCTCGCGGTTGAGCGACTGTACAGGGATCTTGAGGGCATCGGGATGGTTCTGAACCTGCAAGACGACATTTGCATACATTCCCGGGGAAAGCCGGTAATCGCGATTGGGTACATCGATCTCCACTTGCATGGTGCGAGTGGAGCGGTCGAGCGCATCCGTAAAGCGCGTGACCTTGCCGGTGAAATGTTCGCCCGTGGCTTGCACCGTCACGTCGGCACTTGCGCCTTCGCGAACCAGACCCGCCAGCGATTCGGGGACGGGAATCCTTAGCCGCAACACATCAACCTCGGCGAGCTTCACTACCGGCTGGGAGTTTTCGCTGGAGGTGCCTGCTTGCACCAGCGCCCCGGTATCGGCGAAGCGCCAGGTCACGACACCACTGAAGGGAGCGGTGAGACGCGAGTAATCGGAGAGCGCGGAGATGTGCGTACGGTTGGCTTTGGAAACGTCAAGCTGTTGCCGGGCAGCGGACAGTGCTGCCTTGGATGCTTCCAACTGGGCTTCGGCAGCCCGATCTTTGGCCTGTGCATCCTCGAGTTCCTGTTCCGCCACCAAGCCGGGCCGGGTTTTGGCAGCCTGTTCGAGGCGCCTCGCGGCCGCATGGAGGGCGGCATGATCCGCTTCCACACGCGCTACGTCGTTCTGGGCGCGAAGGATCTCTTGTTGGCTGTGACGGACGGCGGCGTCCGCACCTTCGAGTTGTGCTTCCAGCTCCGGGACTTCCAGAACTGCCAGTACCTGACCTTCTTTGACGCGGTCGCCGATATCCACGTTGATGCGCTTGATATAGCCCGCTACTTTGGCGTGAACTTCCACGTCCTGGTAGGGGATGAATTCACCAGCTACGGAAAGCGTATTGGATACGGGTCCGCGCTTGACGATCGCTACCGCCGCGCGTGGAGCAGCCGCCAAATTGTCAGTTGGGTTCGATTTGGGGCCGCCCGAAAATCGCGCAAAAGCAACCAGTCCGGCGACGACAACGAGCACGGCGACAGCAAACAGAAATCTCCGCTTCATTCTCTTTTTCCTCTGCTCACGAAGGGAATCCAGTAAGAGGGCAGATACACTTGCCCCTTTGAGAAGATCCATAAACCAATCCTTTTATCCAGGCAGAGTGACCAATAAGTTCGAATTATTGCGCTCAGCTAAAAGCTCTGCCAGAAGGAATCGGAACCGGCCGGCGATACCGGATCAGTAGCTGGGGGGAGGACGGCGCCACAGATTGGGCGCCAACGCGCCCGAAAACGGCGAAGGCGTCGCTTCATCCAGAGAAGCTGCTTGCGGCTCCGGCCCGGGCAGCAAGACTGCTAAGTCGGCCAATCCAGGTCTGCTCAGCAAGGGAGAAATCGATTCAGTGGAAACAGGTTTCTGCCGGTCCGTAGAGATCTTGATGTTCTTGACGTAGATCGATTGCCGGCTGGACGCTCTTTCATACTGGCCAAGCTTGGCGTGAGCCGCAAGGCTCAGAACACTGACCACCAGAAAGAAAAGCAGCAGCGTCCGAAAGGGACGCGCCGAAACCCGATTTTTGAAGCTATGCCCCATGCGCGGAGTTAAGTATGATGCTTCAAAATTATTCCGCAGTTGCAGCCGAAGGTCAAACGCCCCGAGTTAACCGAAAGGGAAAGGCCGCTTTCCTGAGAAAGCGGCCCGATTGGCTGCGGGTTCGCGAGACTTCGATCGAACTAGTCAGGCGACGCATTCCAAAATTGCCTGATCGCCATTCTTGCCATCCGAAGTGGCCACCAGATCTTGCCGGAGTCGCTCCATCTGTGCGGACGCTTCCTTGATCTCTTCAGCCCACTGGTGGCCCTGCCGCGGCAGAAAACCTCCATAGGTCTGCAGCAGCATGCGAGCGTTCTCCTCGATGGTGGAGGTCTTAGAGCGCGCCTGATGGGAAAGGACGGATGTAAGTCTTGTGAGCCGCAGGTCACGCGCCGCGAGTTCTTCCCTGTTCTGAACAGCTTCACGCTCAAGCCCGCGGGCGTGACGGCGGGCAAGTGCAAACAAACACGCGGTCAGCAGCAGCAGGCAGGAATTAACTACGATCGTTTGTCGCGAAGCCTTTTTCAGCTTCTCAGTCCGCTCTTGGTCGAAATTTACAACTCTGCTCGTTTCTTGAGCTGCCAGCGAAACCAGAAGTTTGCGAGCGCTGTCCATGTACCCCATTCCCTCGTTTGAGCTCACCAACATGAAGGCGCGGTGGCGGTAACCGCGTTCTCGCAAATCAATCGTACGTTGCATCTCCGCTTGTTTCGCATTAGTCAGCGACTCGATCTGTGAAAGCAGGGAGCTTGCGTGGTCTTCTTTGTTGGCTAACATCTTTCGCAGGTCAGAAAAATCGGTTCCGACCCTGCCTTTCGCGTCGTTGTACGGCTGCAGGTACGATGGATCGCCGGTCAGCAGAAATCCTCGCTGGCCCGTTTCCATATCAGTAAGATCTTGAAGGACAGCGGCGATGCCGGCCTGGATCGCGAAGCCTTCCTTTGTAACTGCCACCGTGTTTTGCGTGTCTTTCAGATGTTTGACACCAAGCCACGCGTTCCAAGCCATCAATGCGAGCAGTGCGATCCCACCGACTTTCAGCGCAATTTTTGCAATCATCTTCATTTTTATCCTTCAGCCTTTATTCAGAACGCCCTCAGCCGTGGCACGGGTAGCTTTGCAAATTTCGCTGCAAGCTTCCCGGCTGCGTCACTGCTGGAAATTGATGGTTCAGACGAGATAACCGAACTGGCAGCCACAGTAAGAGCACTACCGATTCACTCCCATGCTTACGGCGAATAGATGCTCCTAGAATAATAGGCCGATTTCTCACGGGGACGAGGTTATCTCTCTTGATGCGCACACCCTAGGTTCGGCCTACGCTGGGGATGCAAATTCCATCACTCGGCGCTTGGAGGGCTGATTCCCAGAACATAGATTGCCCAGGGGGCGATCACGGTTTCGTTGACCCAGTGATATGGCTCCTTACCGGTTGCCAGCGGCTTGTAATGGGCAACGATTTCCAGGCCTGCCTGCGAGTACACCTTGTCGTAAGCCTCATGAGTCCATAAGACATCTTCCGCGGGACGCCGGTCTGCAAACTCAGTGGTGATAATGCGCACCACATCTCCGGTTTCCGCCTTTAGATTTTCAGGATAGTCTTTCGTCGAAAATGAAGCCCATTCATGGACGTAGATTTCCGGCGTGGACACAATGTTCACGACCTTTCCTCGCGTGTCTAATAGCGCGCCTAAATTACCGAACAAGCGCACCTTGGTCTGCCAACCGGGAATGTTGTCGAAGGTAAAGGCGGAGAGTACTAAATCGAACGCTGCGGCTTGCAGGGCGCTAAGGTCGTCATTCTCTACGACGCGGTAATCTCCAACTTTGTCGAGTTCCCGCGCTTTAGCGATCATTTTGGGCGCAATGTCCACGCCTATCACCTGGAAGCCTAGTCGCCGCAGGAAACGTGTAGAGCGCCCGGTTCCGCAGCCGAAATCCAGCGCCCGTTTGCCGGAAACATGTTCGGAGAAAATTGCCGGGAGATCGCGAAAAGCGAGGTAGTACGTGTTAGCGAATTCCAGGCTGGCATACGCTTCCGCACGAGTCGTGTCGTCGTAACAATTCGTGAACGCCATCTGTGCTCCGTTCTGGTTTTGCAGAACTGTGGTCGGTTCTGTCACTCCACTCATACTTAGCCGCGGCCGGCGGTCGCTCTTGCCAGCGCACGATATCGTGCAGGAGGATGCCCGAATTTGCGCTTGAAGGCGCGATTGAAAGCGGGTTCAGACTCATACCCAACTTGGGATGCGATCTCGGCGACGCTGTAGTTCGTGGCAGCAAGCATTTGCGCCCCCATCTGCAAGCGCCACCGAGTGAGGTAGGCGACGGGGGGTTCGCCAAGGTATTCACGGAACCGTTCCGCCAGCACGGAACGAGAAAGGCCCGCCTGTTTCGCGAGGGTCGCGATTGTCCACTGGTCAGCGGTACGACTGTGCATCAGGGCAAGAGCCTTTCCAAGTTCGGGATCGCGCGCTGCCGCAAGCCAGCCAGTCTGAGCGCCGGGCAGTTCGGCGATGTAGCGCCGCAACGTCTCCACAAACAAGGTCTCGCACAACTTGGCCAGGACTGCGTCGGCACCGGCATGGCTGGCGCCGGCTTGGGCGATGGAATACTGAATCGATTGCTCGAGCCATTGGCCGGTCTCGTCATCGCGGATGTTCACCTTGAAGACAACGGGCAGGCCGGTGAGGAATACCTGGCTCAGGCGAGGCTCGCAGACCATGAAGCCACAGACAAAGCGACTGACCTCGCCACCGCCACCCGAACGCGAGAGTCTCAAGCCGCTGGAAAAAATACGTTGCAGTTCGCGTTCGCCATCGATGGTGTGCGCAGCCGGACCACTCTCCAGGATGTGCGCGTCGCCGTGGGGGAAGATGACGATGTCGCCCTCGCGAAGCAGCAGGCGCATGTCGGCCGCTTCCGCATAGGCCCTGCCTTTGAGCAAGAGGTGGTAAACGATGACATGTCCGGCCGTGTGTCGGATGTAAGGGGCCAGCTTGCACGAGTCCGGCGAGCGGAAACTCCATGGCGCTGAGAATTCCGCGTTGTAGAAGAACGCGGTCTCGAGTTTCACGGCCTTCAAGACTTCCGAGAGAGCATCCATAGGGTGGCAAAACGACGCCCGGCAAAGCCGGCCGGACGACAAGGCAAACAATCTTCGGCTTATGGACTTCCGGGCAAGAACGCGAGATTCACGATCAAGCGTGATGCCTCCAGCTGCCGCATAGTCGAGTCGGCTTGAGAGCAAGCCAAATCGTTGCACAGAGGAGAAAAATCATGCCACTAATCCAAGTGAAAATGATTGAAGGGGTCTTCACCACAGCCAAGAAGAAGGAGATTATCACGAAGCTCACCGACGCGTTGGTCTCGGTGGAGGGCGAAAATCTGCGGCCGTACACACTGGTCATCCTCGAGGAAGTCCGCAGCGGCGACTGGTCGGTCGGCGGAAAATCATTGACGACCGCCGATGTCCACGCGCTAGCGGGGGGAAAGGTTGCTTGAGCAGGATCACACTGCCGTAAGAGTTGCCCGAGCAACTAACTGCCTCACGTGGTCAGTAACCTGCTGCCGCAATCGCGTTCCTGGGCATGCGGCAGCAGGAGTCGTGTGCACTGATGAGACAGGTTTAGCCGTCAGCCGACCAGGGTGGGGATTGAGAGGCGGTCTCGAAACCAATTCCTTCTTCACCTGTCCCTCATGGCGACCAGAATCTCACGACTGACCACTCGCAGCTGACCGTCCTTAGGAACTACCCTCCACCAGCTTCCGCGCCTGCCGGAAAATTTCGGTGAACATCTCCCGCGTCAGCTTCCCTGTCTGGGTATTTTGATTCGAAGGATGGTAGGAGACGAGCAGGGTCTTCCCGTCAGGCATTTTGTACTTCGCTCCGTGCGCAAACAGATAGCCTCGCTTGCTCTGCAAAACACCTTGGCGTCTTAGGGCATTAAGGTACGCATCAAGAGCAACCCGGCCCAGCACGACCACAAGCCGCACGTTGGTTAGTATCTCGAGATCGCGATCCAGGTAACCCGAGCAGTTTGCGATCTCCTGTGGTGCCGGCTTGTTATCCGGGGGTGCGCAGCGAACCGCCGCGGTAATGTAGGCATCGATCAGCCGCAAGCCATCATTGCGATCCCTGGCGTTTGGCTGCGAAGCAAAGCCGGTCTCATACAGGACGGGGTACATGAAGTTGCCCGAAGCATCACCGGTGAATGGACGCCCCGTGCGGTTGGAGCCATGCGCTCCCGGCGCCAAGCCCAGAATCAGGACCCGAGCGTCTGGGTCGCCGAAACCAGGCACCGGCTTGCCCCAATATTCCTGGTCCTGATAGGCCCGGCGCTTCTCTCGCGCTACCTTTTCGCGATACTCAACCAGGCGCGGGCAGCGCCGGCAGACTACGATCTCCCGATTCAAGATCTCGAGAGCCGCGCGCGTCGAATTGGCTTTCGCCTGAGCCCTCATCCTATGGTCTCGAACCTGCCCAGCAGTTGTTCGTTCGCAGTCAAGCTTTCAAATCCAGCGTCGATCTTCTCGTACTCGGCAGCGAACTCCCGCTTGAAGCGCTCATAGTCTGCGAGACTCTCCCAGCGATCGAGCGTCAAATATCTGGTGCCATCGGACGTGTCCCGCACCAGCTCGGTACCTCGATATCCTTCGGCTTTGCGAAAGACACGGGCCCAGGTGCCTTCGGGCCCGTAGTGCTGCTCGAATTCAGAAGCGCGAGAAGCGTGTACCCGAAATTCCCAAACGATTACCAGCAACTGTCCCTTCCCTTTCCCAATTTCGAATGCATTCCTTTGCACATTGAGTGCAAAGCATTGCTCGCCTGGTTTGACGATCACCCTCGCCTCTCTTATATTCAAAGATTGGCAGCCGTGGCTACTAGTGCACGGTAGTGCCCAGGAACAAGGAAACGTAGTGACCGAAACGCAAACCAAATCAGCCCTCCAACGTGAGCTCCATGTAGAAGTCCCGGCGGAAGTGGTAACCCAGGAGACGGATGTCGTCATAGCCAAATTCCAGCGCTTTGCCAAGCTCCCCGGGTTCCGCAAGGGTAAGGTGCCGGCCACGGTGGTGCGGCAGCGCTTCGCGGAGGACATTCGCAGCGAACTGGTCGAGTCACTGGTTCCGCGCTACTTCCGCCTGGAAACCGAGAAGCAGGGCCTTCATCCCGTCTCGCAGCCCCGCGTCACTGACCTGCATCTGCACGAGGGCGAACCGCTGCGTTTCACCGCGACATTCGAAGTGTTGCCCGAGGTTGAAGTGACGGGCTATTCCGACATCCATGTCGAAAAGCCCGAAATTGTGGTTACGGATGAAGAAGTCCAGCAGACGCTGAATCAGATCCGCGAGGAGAACGCCAGCTACAGCGCCATCGAGGACCGTGCCATCCAGGACGGCGACTTTGCGCAGGTGGCCTTCCGGGGCGTGCCGCGGAGCGAGGAAGGCCAGCCTGTCACGATGGATGACGTGCTGGTGGAGATCGGCGGCGGCAACACTCTTCCCGCCTTCACGGAAAATCTTCGCGGCGCCAAGCCGGGAGAGGAGCGCAGCTTCGAGGTAAGCTACCCGAGCGATTTTTCCGACACCCGTCTGGCCGGCAAGGTGTTCGACTATACCGTGTCCGTCAAAGCGGTGAAGCAGAAGCAACTGCCGGAACTCAACGACGAGTTTGCCAAGGAAGCCGGAACCTTCGCCTCGCTTGACGAACTGAAGCAGAAGATTCGCGAGAGTCTGGAAGCGGAGAAGAAGCGCCACTCTGAGCACCAGGCCAAGGACAAGATCGTGGAAGAGCTGCTCAAACGCAACGATATGGAGGTTCCCGAGAGCCTGGTAGAGCGCCAGGTGGACGTTCGTCTGGAGCGAGGTCTGCGTGCTCTGGCGGCGCAGGGAATGCGCGCCGAGGACATGAAGAAGATGGATTTTGGCCGGCTGCGCGCCGGTCAGCGTGATGCTGCAGCTCGCGAGGTGCGAGTCTCGCTGCTGCTGGACAAGATCGCCGACAAGGAGAACATCGAGGTCAGCGATGAAGAGGTGGAGCGAGAGATCGCAGCCGTAGCCAGGCAATCCAATCAGACGGCGGAGGCGGTGCGCTCGCGTTTGACAGAGGATGGGGCGCTGGATAGAATCCGCAACAGAATCCGCAGTGAGAAAACCTTAGAGTTTCTTTACAACCGGTCCGCCTAAGCGGGCCTTTTTCGGGTTACGCCTCCCCCCTTGTCCAACCAGCTCGTGGGGCGGCAGTGTAGGCAGGTGCATAACGATGCTAGTGCCCATGGTGATCGAGCAAACCGGGCGAGGTGAACGCGCATACGACATCTATTCGCGTCTGTTGCGCGACAACATTATTTTTCTCGGTACCCCGGTTGACGACAACGTCGCCAATCTCATAATTGCGCAGATGCTGTTCCTCGCGGCGGAAGATCCGGAGAAGGACATCCAGCTCTACATCAATTCGCCGGGGGGCTCCATCACCGCGGGCATGGCCATCTACGACACCATGCAGTACATAAAACCGGACGTGATGACGATCTGCATCGGTCAGGCTGCCAGCATGGCGGCTTTGCTTTTGTCCGCAGGCGCCCCCAAGAAGCGGTTTGGCTTGCCCAATTCGAGGATTCTCATCCACCAGCCCTCGATGGGCGGGCTCTCCGGCCAGGCTACCGATATTGATATCCACGCGCGGGAGATCCTGCGCATGCGGGAACTCACCAACCAGTTGCTCGCGCGTCACTGCGGGCAGCAGTTGGAAAAAGTAGAAAAGGATGTGGAACGCGATTTCATCATGAATGCCGAGCAGGGAAAGGAATACGGAATCATCGACGACATTATCTACAAGCCAAAATAGAGGTCTTATATTGCGAGCACGCGGCGTCAGCTCCCGGCTCGAAGTTGGGCGGGTGAGTAAGCGAAGACGACGCCACTTAAGGAGTACCTGGTGAAATCACGTTCTGGTTCCGATGAAGTCTTGCGCTGCTCGTTCTGTCACAAATCTCAAGATGCCGTAGCCAAGCTGATTTCTTCCCCCAGCGATTACCCCCGGGCCTACATCTGCGACGAGTGCGTGGCGGTTTGCAACTCCATCCTGGAAGACGACCGCACGGAATCGCACGCAGCTGCTGCCCCCGATCATCTGCCCAAGCCGCAAGAGGTGAAGACCTTCCTCGATCAGTACGTCATCGGGCAGGAGCAGACCAAGAAGAAGCTGGCGGTAGCGGTCTACAACCACTACAAGCGGATTCACATGAACCGGCAGCGGACCGATGGAGTCGAGCTGTCCAAGTCCAACATCCTGCTGATCGGGCCGACCGGGACCGGCAAGACGCTTCTCGCACAGACCCTGGCCCGCATGCTGGACGTCCCCTTCGCCATTGTCGATGCCACCACTCTGACGGAGGCCGGGTATGTGGGCGAAGACGTGGAGAACATCATCCTCAAGCTGCTGCAAGCGGCTAACGGCGATGTCGGCCGCACGCAAACGGGGATCATCTATATTGACGAAGTGGATAAGATCGGGCGCAAGGACGAAAACCCCTCCATTACCCGCGACGTGTCGGGCGAGGGCGTACAGCAGGCACTGCTCAAGATTCTGGAAGGCACCATTGCCAACGTCCCGCCCCAGGGGGGCCGCAAGCACCCCCACCAGGAATTCACCCCGGTCGATACCACCAATATCCTCTTTATATGCGGGGGCGCCTTTGTGGGGCTGGAAAAGTTGATTGGCCGCCGTGTGGGCAAAAAGAGCCTGGGCTTCAAGGTGGGATCGGAAGAGGAGACCGAAGTAATCTCGCCAAAGAAGCGCGATGTTGAGATGCTACAGCAGGTGCAACCGCAGGACCTGATCAAGTTCGGGCTGATTCCGGAATTCGTCGGCCGCCTTCCTGTGGTGGGTGTGCTCGACGATCTCGACGAGGTCGCGCTGGTCGAGATTCTTACCAAGCCGCGCAACGCCATCATCAAGCAGTATCAACGCTTGTTCGAGTTCGAAAATGTAAGGCTCAAGTTCAGCGACGACGCTCTGAAAGGCATCGCCCGCGAAGCCATGAACCGCAAGGTGGGGGCACGTGGCTTGCGAATGATCTTAGAAGAACTGATGCTGGATCTTATGTACCATTTGCCCAGCCAGAAGCGGGTGAAGGATTTTGAAGTAACGCGGGAAATGGTGGAGAAGCGCGACGTCTCCATTGCTATGATGGAAAAGGCGGGCTAACCCATCTCGGTAGCTGACGGATCAGGCCCCGGTAGTTTAGGATTCCCATAGGACCTCATTGTGACCACAAATCGCGAAAAATTCGAAACCCGCAAACTGCCCATGATGCCGATCCGGGATGTCGTCATCTTCCCTTTTATGATGACGCCCTTTGTTGTTGGGCGCGAGTCCAGCGTGCGAGCGCTGGAAGAAGCCCTGGCCGCGGACAAGAAGATCTTCCTGGCAACCCAGCATGACGCCAGCGTGGACGAGCCCAAGCCCAACGAAATTTTCCAGGTGGGCACGGTGGTCAACATCGTGCAGAGTTTGAAGCTCCCCGACGGCAATATTAAGGTCCTGGTCGAGGGCATCGAGCGCGGCAAGATCCTGCAGGTGGTGGACACCGACGGCTACTTCGAAGCCACGGTTCGCACCGTCAAGTACACGGTGGAGACCAATCCGGCGATTGAAGCAGCGATGCAGCGCGTGACCGGATTATTCGAGCAGTACGTGAAGCTTTGCCAGTCGCTGAACTACGAAACCATGATCGCCGCCGTGCGCATGGAAGACCCGGCCAAGCTCACCGACACCATCGCGGCCAATCTGCAGCTCTCCATCGAGGAGAAGCAGGAGTTGCTGGAGATCTTCGATCCCGCCGAGCGGTTGAACCGCATCGCCGATGTGCTGGAGATCGAAATCGAAAAGCTCAACATGGATCGCGCCATCCAGACCCGCGTCAAGCGCCAGATGGAGCGCGCCCAGAAAGAGTACTACCTCAACGAGAAGATCAAGGCCATTCAAAAGGAATTAGGGCGCGGCGAAAAGAGCGAGTGGGATGAGCTCAAGAAGAAGGTCGATTCCGCCGGCATGCCGAAAGACGTGCATGAAAAAGCCCTCCAGGAACTGAAAAAGCTGGAAGCCATGCCGCCGATGTCGGCCGAGTCCACGGTCTCGCGCAATTATCTTGACTGGCTGCTGGCGGTTCCCTGGAAAAAGAAATCCAAAGAAATCCGCAACATCGATCACGCCGAAAAAATCCTCAACGAGGATCACTACGGCCTGGAGAAGATCAAGGAACGCATCCTCGAATTTCTCGCGGTCCGCCAGTTGGTGAAGAACCCCAAAGGATCGATCCTGTGCTTCGTTGGACCTCCGGGAGTCGGCAAGACTTCACTCGGCATGTCGATCGCGAAGGCCACGGGGCGCAAGTTCGTCCGCATGTCACTGGGCGGGGTGCGCGATGAGGCGGAAATCCGCGGGCATCGCCGCACCTACATTGGCGCGCTTCCCGGCCAGATCATCCAGATGATGAAGAAGGCGGGCACCAAGAATCCGGTTTTCATGCTCGACGAAGTGGACAAGATGTCGATGGACTTCCGCGGCGATCCATCGGCTGCGTTGCTCGAAGTGCTCGATCCCGAGCAGAACTACATGTTCGTGGATCACTATCTCGACGTCGAGTACGACCTCTCGCAGGTCTTCTTCATCGCCACCGCCAACGTGATGCATACTATTCCTGCGGCCCTGCAGGACCGCATGGAAGTGCTGCGGCTGCACGGTTACACGGAGCCGGAGAAACTGGAAATCGCCAAGCAGTTCCTGGTGCGCAAGCAGCACGATCAGGCCGGCCTCACCGACAAGAACTGCACGTTCACAGACGACGCCATCATCTCCATCATTCGCGGCTACACGCGCGAAGCCGGTGTGCGCAACCTGGAGCGCGAGATCGGCAACGTCTGCCGCAAGGTGGCGCGCAAGGTTGTGAAGGATGGCGGCAAGTACAACATCGGCGTCACGGCCGACAATATTCCTGAATTCCTCGGGGTCATAAAGTTCCGCGACACGCTGGCGCACGAAAAGAGCGAGATCGGACTGGTCACCGGCCTGGCCTGGACCGAAGTGGGCGGCTCCATCCTCAGCACCGAAGTGGCGGTCGTGGATGGCAAAGGCAAACTCACCCCCACCGGCAAGCTCGGCGAAGTGATGCAGGAGTCCGCGCAGGCGGCGCTCACCTATGTACGCTCGCGCGCGGTGCGTCTGGGACTGTCACGCGACTTCTACCGCAATCTCGACATCCACGTGCACGTGCCCGAGGGGTCGATTCCGAAAGACGGGCCTTCGGCCGGCATCACAATAGCGACCGCCATCGCCAGCGCGCTGACACGGATTCCGGTGCGCCGCGATCTGGCCATGACCGGCGAGATCACGCTGCGTGGCAAGGTTCTCCCCATTGGTGGCCTGAAAGAAAAGCTGCTGGCGGCGCATCGCGCAGGCATCTTCGAGGTCATCCTGCCCAAAGACAACGAGAAGGATCTGGCCGAGGTTCCGGAAAATCTGCGGAACGAAATGAATCTGCACTTCGTCGACACCATGGACGAGGTGCTGCAGGTTGCTCTCGAGCAACCGCTGCCACAGTACCTGCCGGAAGCCGCGGCGGCTCAACCACCCCTGGCCGCCATAGCGCCTGCTAGCGAGGGACCGACAGCGCACCAGTAGACAAGTCAGCAGAATCCCAGGTTAGCGCCGAAAAGCGCGGCGCGAACCTGGGGCACCCGCGCGCACCCGCGCATCGCGTCCTCAGTGCGAAGAGAGATCGCCCGAATAAAGGTTTAAAATGCTGTCAGCGAGAGACCGATGCCGCCTGCCCCGCTGCCACCTCCGAGAAAGGGTCTGGTTGGCCTGATCGCCGCCGTCGCAATTGTCCTCGGCGTGGTGATCTGGCTCCCCGCCATACGCTGGTTCTTCCTCCTCAGCATTCCCATCGGAGGAGTGGTGGCGGTGATTCTCTACTTCTGGAATAAGCACAAGCCGGTGAAGGTGGAAGACGATCGTCCCCTAAAGCTCCACTGAGGCGCGTGAGACTGAGCCGGAGCTCTCAGTTCCCTGCTCGAAGTCCTCAGCCAGCGGCAGCGTAGAGGGCCGCGGTCACCCAACCAAAGCTCAGGGCCAGCAATCCGGCGATGATAACGACGTAGTAGTCCTGTATTACCTGGAAGATTCTCATGAGTGCAACTCTCTGATGCCAAAACTTGCCCGCATGCTAGCCGGGACGGTGAACGCAGCGATGTGAAGTAGCTCACAGATCGGTGTTCACGGCGACCCAGGGCCGGATGGGCGCTCAGGAGGTTGCCTGCCTGTGAGGGACCGCAGTGCCGGTTGCGGGCTCGCTTGGCGGTTCGCTCATCGGGAGTTCGCCAGCAGAGAAGCCCCGGGCAGCGCCGAAAGGCGCGCGCACCTGGGGGACCGAGTCGGTGGTCATCGCAGGTTTAGAAGCAGCAGGTCCTTCGACTCGAGCCGGGATTGGTTCATCCGGCCCTCGCTCAGGATGGCAGCATAGGTGATGTGTGAGGGCGGAAGCGTGTTGTGCAGTGTGCGAAAGCATAGATGCTTCGCCCGCTGAAGCGGGCTCAGCATGACCCGGAGTGGACGCCGGGTAAATGGGTGTCTCCTCGTCAGAGAACGGTCGCGGCTGGATTTCGTGTTGGTGATGGGGAAGGTCGTTGAGGTACTGGAGGACAAACTCAGTCATATTGCGCGGCCCGCCCTTGTAGGGTTCGGCGGGTTCGGGAGCAGTTTGGGCGAAGTCCGGTTGACGGGTGAGGCTGGACATCAGGCGCAGGCAGTAGAAGAGCTTGCCGGCGGTCTTGAGATCGATGAGGCCCAGGAGTTGGGCCTGCATGATTTGCTGGCCGGCGATCATGATGGAGCGGGAGTCCTCACAGATGGGAAGCTGATATTCGGGCATGCCGGGGAGCAGCTCTGACTGGTGGAGCTGGTAGTGGAAGTGGCAGAAGGTTTGGCCGGGGAGAGGCGCGCCCGGGCAGCGGCGTCCGGTAACGAGGACGTGAGCGCAGGTGAGTGCAGGTGACATGACGTCGGTATCTCCTTGCAATCAGCAATCAGCAATCAGTAGTCAGCATTCAGCAATCGAGAATCAGGATTCGGCAGTCAGCTGGAAGGAACCTGGCTTGGACTGCGATCGGCGGCGGTGTTGTTGTTCAGCCGTTCCTCGATATTGAAGCTATAGAGGACGGTTTGCACGGCATAGATGAGTCGTCCGGCGAGCAGGGGATCGAGCGAGCCATCGGCCATGCCCTGGGAGATATGGTTGAGCGCGGAGCGAAGGGAGCGCTTGTTGGTGAGGTCGGGCAGGCGGAAGCGGCGGCGAAGGGCAGCGGAGCGCGGGCGGAGATGAAAGTAGCAACGGGAGCGGCCGCGCATGGCGGGGGAACCGCAGCGGTGGCCGTCGGGTTTGATGTGGTCGCAGAGGCGTAGTGGCACGGTGTTTCCTTTCTGTAGTTGTAACTTCTGTTGTCGTACCCTGGGTAGTGATGAGCGTTCGTTTTCAGCGAGTTATAGAGAATTTCCCGGCAAAATACTGAAACGGCCGGGGATAGAGTTCAAGTTCTTGAGAATATTGATGGCCGACAAAACCGAACCACAATGTCGTTCGACTCCGAGCCCGCGACCCGCAAAAAGCGCGGGCGGGGAAAATCAGCCGGGACGCGTCGCTGAGGATGACATTCAGGATTTTATTGAGCGCCTCGCCGGTGGCGCACGCCGGGATTCCGTGCAGCGGCGAAAATTCACTCCCTAATTTCAGTGTAACCAAGTGGAAGGGGTAAATGGGACAGAATGGCAAACTTTATATCGCTTTGCGATTAAATGGATTACAAGCAAAATTGGGCCAGGGGAGGGCTTGACAAAAGAAAGGCCCGGAGCGAGAAGGGGGCGAGGCTATCCCGCACACGTCCAAATCATCGCGAGAAATAGCCAGTTTTGCAGCGCACGGTTAACCCCGGCTGGCGCGGGCGGATGGCGATTTTGCGGAAGGAATCATCGCGCGCGGGATTGGTGGGATAGTAAGCCAGCTCATAGGAAGTGCGTAATTCTTCGCTGATCTGGTGAAAATAGGCCCGGGTGTCGGTTTTCTCGGCATCGAAATCGGTGCCCCCGGTGTCGTGCGCGATCCGCTCCATCACCCGCATTCCATACTTGTTGCGCGCAGTGAGTCTGCCGTGGCGCTTTTCGGTGTAGCGGATGGAGTAGACGATTACGTTCTCGTTCTGCGCCGCCTCGATGGCGTCCAGCAGGTGATGGGAACTGGAGTTGTCCTCGCCGTCGCTGAAAACGAGCAGCGCCTTCCTGCCGTTCTGTATGCCGGCCAGCTTTGTGGTCACGGAATAGTAGATGGCGTCATAAAAGGCGGTTCCCAGCTCTCTGTCTTCGACGGGGCCGAGGTCGGGGACGTTGCGGTCGCCCTTCTCGAAGCGCTCCCATTTTTCCCCCAGCTCGTCGGCCGATTGCGACAAGTCGCTTACCAGGCGCAGGCGATTGCCGAAGGCCACCAGAAACACCCGGTCGTGCGGCCCCAGCATTTCTTTGAGAAAGACCTCGAGGTCATGGCGGTGTTTTTTTTGAAAGTGCTCCTGGCTGCCGCTGAAGTCGACGATCAGTCCCAGAGTGAGCGGCACGTCAGCGCTGCGCGCAAAGAAAGAGATCTTTTGCGGCACCGCGTCTTCCAGCACTTCCACATCTTCCTGGCTGAGATTGTTGACCAGAGTTCCGTTGGCGCTGCGGGCCGCGAAAGCCACGTCCACCAGATGCACATCGACGTGAATGGGAGCCTGCGCCAGGGGAGAAATTGGGCAGCAAATACCGATAACCAGGAGGAGAGCCTGAACGCTACTACGCATTAGTTGTCCCCGGAAGGGCCGGGCTGGCAGAGTCTCAAGAAAGAGCATCGCCCGTCAAGAGGATGACGCGTGGGCAGGGGAAGAGTTAACGGCGAATTCGACTTCCGGCTGGGGAAAACCACGGTGACCAGGTACGAGGGATGCCTGGCGGTAGATGCTCGGCTGATTGTGCTCTTTCGCGAAAAGCATGTTGGGCGGCTCAAGATTTTGCGGTCCATGATCACTGAAGGAACCTGCCAGCGGAAGTAATTGTTGCTGGGTTCATACCTTCAGCTTCCCATTGTCATCACGAGGCCGCCGCTGGCGGCCGAGGGATCTGCAGTTGGGAACAGTCAAGAAATATTGGGTCTACATCATCTAGCCGCGAATCAAACTGCAGATCCCTCGCGGCCTAGCGGCCGCTCGTGATGACAAACGATTTGATTGAGCACTTTCCAACCTGGGCCGGACCGATGGGCTGCTCGTTCCTCTTGCCACCGGTGGCAGGAAGCTTGAAACTGATAGGGTGCGAGTTGCTGCGCGATTTCTGCTGGCTGCCACTTCCGTCGAGCACTTTCCTGTGCCCACGGTTCCGGAAGTGGCTTTTCTGGGGCGCTCCAACGTTGGCAAGTCGAGCGTGATCAATTCCCTGCTGGGCGAGAAAATGGCCAAGACCAGCTCAGTCCCCGGGCGCACGCGCAGTATCAATTTCTTTCAGGTCCGCCGTCCCGGCAAACCGACAGCCGAGCTGGCCTTCGCGGATCTGCCCGGCTATGGTTATGCCAAGGTATCCAAAGAAGTCTCGGCCGAGTGGCCTAAGTTCATCGAGCCTTACCTGGAGCATCGACCGACTCTGGTGCTTTGCATCGTTCTGATCGATACCAACATCGCTCCCCAGCCGAGCGACGCCGAACTGCTGGCCTGGCTTCGCATGAAGCAGCGCCGGTTTGTGGCGGTGGGCACAAAGAGCGATCGCGTTTCCGGCAATGTTCTGAGCAATTCCCTGAGAACTCTTAAACAAGAACTCCAGGTTGAGCGCATCCTGCCTTTTTCCACCAAGACGGGCGAAGGCAAGGCGGAGTTGTGGCGAGAGATACTGTCGGCGGCGGGGCTGGGCTAAGAGGAAGTGAGAAGTCAGATCGCTGCGGAAGTGCGAAACTGCTCTTACTTCGCACTTCACCCGATCTTACTTTTTACTTTTCAAAGCCGCGCCGGACGTGCGGAAGCAGAAGATAACAGAGCAGAGCACCCGCGATTGCCACACCCGTTCCTCCTCGGAGTAAATCGCCCCGAAACAAGTTGAACAGGTCCCCGAGAACCTGGATTGCGATGAGGGCCAGGGCGAGCAACCATCCCCAAAATCTGCGCCGCCACCAGCCGATTCCCGCAAGCGCTAAGGCCAGGGCGAGCAGCAGAAACGGAACGCCGATGCCCCTGCCCAGTGTCGCGAGCTGCTGATGAGCATTGGGATTCAATGCCCAGGCGAGATCCAGAGCCGTTCCCGGGAAAAGCAGAGTGACTGCCGCAAACGCGGCCATGAAAGCCGCGAAGAACAGGAAGATACCTACAGCGGTCAGACCGCGCGGAGAGCGGGGCTTCATCAACAGGATTCTAGCCCCTGTCAGGCGGAATGGCGCCCGGGGTGACAGGCAGGATGCCTGTCCTACTCTTACTTCACTCGATCTTACTTCGCACTTCCCCCGATCTTACTTTTTAGTTTTCTTGCAGCGCGGCCCTCTGTTCATTGGCGTAGTAGCCGCTGCGGGTGCGGACGAAAAGCTTACCGTGATGGGGGGCGTGGGCTTGCACTTTCACCGTGCGGAAGCCGCCAGCCGCCTGCGGAGTGGTGGGCTTGTAGCCGATGATGTATTGGTTGCGGATGTCGTGCGCGACTTCGCGGCTGATGTCGTCCACTTCTTTGAGATCCTTGGGAAAGAAGGCCTGACCACCGGTTTGCTCAGACATGGCGGAAAGGGCCCGCTTGGCGCGTTTCTGGCGCTCCTCGCCCAGGATGCCAATGGAGTAGACAGTGGGCCCGTTCTCTTCCTGCAGGCGACGCAGGGCCTGTTCGAGGGACAGACGGCTGGCGTTGTCCTCGCCGTCGGTCACGACCAGGATCACGCGCTTCTCCAGTTGGGTGTTCTTCTTTAGGTGCTGCGCGGAAGCGACCACCGCGTCATACAACGCCGTGCCACCGCGGGACTCGATCTTCTCCAGACCTTCCTTGAGCTTGGCAATGTCGGAGGTGAAATCCTGGTCGAGGTAATACTCGTCGTTAAAGTTCACGATGAAGACCTGGTCCTGAGGATTGCTGGCGCGCACCAGATTCAGGCATGCCTGGTTGACGGCGGGTCGTTTGTCGCGCATCGAACCTGAATTATCGATCACAATGCCGATAGAGACGGGAATATCGGCGTGCCGAAAGGAAGTGATACGCTGGGGAGAATTGTTCTCGAACACTTCGAAGTTATCCCGACTTAGATCCATAACCAGGTGACGGCGGTCGTCGACAACGGTGGCGTGCAGCAGCACCTCGTCGACTTCGGTGCGAATGACAAAGGTGTCCTGGTCTTTGCGGACGGTCGGCTTGCTTTCGGCAGGAATCTGGACGGTGTTTCCAGGCTGGTTGGGAGCATCGGTGGCGGGCGGATACTGGGGGGCGTCCTGCGGCCCGCTGGGAGGCGACCCAGGGTTCTGGGCAATTCCCAGGCTGGAGAGCAGCATCAACAGCAGGATCACGGTGAATGCCCTGGTGCGAGAGGAAACAGAAGAGGTTTCTAAGGTAAAAAGCGCCAGCGGTAACTTATTCGGAAGGTGCATAGTAACCCGTCTTGGCATAAACCCGGAGTGGCGGCAAACCCTTCGGCGGATTCAACTTTACCTTGATCTTCCGCCACTTGCCATCATGCCCCGGTTTAGTTGGACGGTAACCCAGTACATATTGGTTGCGCAACTCGATGCCAATCTTGGTGGCCACGTCGGCCAGTTCATTGGGATTATCGATGGTAAAAGTGCGCCCGCCGGTTACATCCGTAATTTCCGACAGCATCAGCGGGCCCAGTTTCTCCTCTTCCGTGCGCGGATTCACGTCGAAGATGCCAATGGCGTAAACCTGCACATCGGCTTCTCGTACGATGGATTTGATCTCGCTCTCGGTGTAGCGGCTATGGTTGTCACCACCATCAGAGATGATAAGCAGAGCCTTCTTCTGATGGCGCGCCTGCTTCATTTTGTGGATACCGAGATAGATCGCGTCCAGTAGCGCGGTACGCCCCTTGGGCACGGTATAGATCATTTTGCCCTGGATATCCTCGATGGAGGTAGTGAAGTCGGCGATCAACTCGGGGCGCTCATTGAAGGCGACCATGAAGAATTCATCCTGGGGGTTGGCGGTGCGGAAGAATTCGACTACCGCCTCGCGCGACTTCTCGATTTTGTTCGACATGCTACCGCTCATATCGAAAATCACGCCCAGGGAAATGGGTACGTCCTCACTGGAGAAGTGGCGGATCTCCTGCCGTTCATTGCCTTCGAAGACCTGGAAATTGTCCTTTTCGAGGCCGGTGACCAGGCGGTTCATAGGATCAGTAATGGTTACTGGCACCAGCACCAGGTCGACGTCGACCTTCACGGGCTTGGTGTGCGTCTTGAGGGAAGGATCCATGCCGGCGGGCGGAGAGGGTGAGGCGCTGCCGCCGGGCTGCGTCGGTTGTGAGCGCGGCGTGATGTGGACTTCGTCGCTGGTCTGCGAGATCGCTAAGGTGGTGGTCAGCAGAACGCAAACGAGAAGAGCGAGAAACTGTCTGAGCGCACGAATATGGCAGGAGCCGTCAGAAGGTAAGCCGTGAACCCACATTCCCCACGACACCAGCTTTGTTGCCTGCGGAAACGATGCGTAGCGGTGTGACCCGCTGTCTTTCCCGGCAGGGCGGGCCATAACATTCCTCGTTAGCATGGATGGTACCACAGTCTTGACCTTCTGTTTTCCGTTCTTTTGGGGAGAAAACCTGGGCCGGGTGCGTCCTGGTCCAGGTATTAGATGTCGTTTGTCGGTCCAGGGTGGGCTTCGGGAGAGTTGTTACAATCAAACGACCAGCACGAGACAAAATGGCAGATATCGCACCCTTCCCTGCTATCCGCTTTAATTCGGCCAAGGTTCCTCTCAACCAGGTGGTTACCCAGCCGTATGACAAGATCTCTGCGGAGATGCAGGAGCGCTACTACGCTGCAAACCCGCACAACCTAGTGCGGATTATCCTGGGAAAACAAGAGGCTGGCGATTCTGACGTTGAAAATGTTTACACCCGAGCCGCCGGCTACTTTCGCGACTGGCAGCATGCGGGCATTTTCCGCACGGACTCACAGCCTGGTTTCTACCTGTACACGCAGACTTTCCGCGTCCCTGGTACGGGGGCATCGGGGGAAAGTTCCCAGGTGGAGCGCACCGGCCTGATTGCTGCCGGCCGCATTTACGATTACTCGGAAGGCGTCGTTTATCGACATGAGCAGACACTATCCAAGCCTAAGGCCGATCGCCTTAATTTGCTTCGCGCCACCCGCGCTCACTTCGGCCAGATCTTCATGTTGTACAGCGATCCAGCTGGCCGCGTTAATTCCCTGCTGAAGTCGGCGGCCGGATCGGGGGCTGGATCGGGGGCGCCGGATATCGAAATTGAGGACGAATATCAGGTGGTGCACCGCGTATGGAGCATTTTCGATCCGGCGATCGTCCCGCAAGTCCAGCGTGAGATGGCCGACAAGAGGCTGATCATCGCGGATGGCCATCACCGCTACGAAACAGCGCTGAATTATCGCAACGAGCGCAGAGCCAACGCCGGAAGCGCGCCGCCGGATGCTGCTTACGAACGCGTCATGATGACCCTGGTGAACATGGATTCACCTGGACTGATCATCCTGCCGACGCATCGGGTGATCTTTGGACTGTCGGAGTTCAGCGAGGCGGATTTCCTCCAAGGCGCCAAATCGTTTTTTGATGTGGAGACATTAAGCCCGGGGGATGCCGGCGAAGATAAGCTGCGGCAGGCAGGGCAAGCCGGAACCGTGTTTCTGGCGGTCACAAAGCAAGCGACGCACCTTCTGCGCGCACGACCCGGCGCGGCTGATAGTTTGCTCGCAGGCATGAGCGCGGCCCAACGCTCGCTCGACGTTGTTCACTTGCATAAGGTGCTGCTCGAGCGCGTACTTGGCATCAGCGAGGAAGCGATTCGCAATCAGCTCCACGTCTCCTATCATCGCGACTTCCGAAAGGCGATCGCGCGTGTGGGGGACGGGGCCAATCTGGCAATGATGATGAATCCGGTGCGGATTTCTCAATTGCGCGAGGTGACATTCGAAGGAGGCGTCCTGCCGCAGAAGTCGACCGATTTCTATCCCAAGATGCTGAGCGGCCTGACGATCTATTCGGTGGGAGGAGAATGAAGGGGACTGAGCAGGGGCTGTGGTTGAAGTAATATCGGATGAAGTTTGATCGGGTGATCCGGTGAAGTAAAGAGTGAGCCCGGAAAGAAATTGTTCCGGCCGGCAAAAAGATAGATGCTTCGCCCGCGGGCGGGCTCAGCATGACCCGGTGAGGTTGCGAGGAAAACTGCAGATCCGGAGCCGGACTTCGTCCTCCTCGTGATGACGAGAAATATTAAAACTTGCGGCTTGGTTCTGGCGCTTGCCCTGGTGTGTCTCTTGCTGCTGGCTCCGGCAGCGGACGAAGCCCGCTTAACCATCTACTCTGCGCAGGGCGCCTCGAGCCTTTCGGTTGTCGAGCGAGATGGCAAACAGTACGTTGTGCTAATCGACGCCCTTCAGCCGCTGGGGGCAACGATCGCCACGCGCCAGGGCAATCACTGGAAACTGCGTTTCACCGCGCACGGCGGCTCGCCGTTGGAAGCCGAGTTCACCGACGAAAAAACCCGAGTCAAGCTGCATGGCAAGAAGCTTGAGCTGGCTGATCCGCTCGTCTTGGAGCGGGATCGCGCGCTGGTCTCGCTGGGTTCGCTGGCTGACGTGATATCCGCACTGGTGAACCTGCCGGTAGAGTTTCACGCCTCGTCGCGCAGGCTCTTTATCGGCCCGGTTGCCACCCCGTTCACAACTGCATTCGAGAAGGGAGCCGCGCCGCGCCTTGAGCTGCACTTCCCCAAGCCCGTGTCGCCATTCATTGCCAGCGAGCCGGGGAAAATTCGCATGGTCTTCTCCCGCGAGCCCATCGTTTCAGGCACCCGGAGCTTCAATTTCGCCGATAGCAGCATCACCTCGGCCACCTACTCAGAGGGAAACGGCACAGCTCAGATTGAAATCGATGCCACTGTCCCCTTGATTGCGCGATTTGGGGATGAGGGCAAGACAATTTCCATTGAACCGGCGCCGGCATCGGCCGCGGCAAAGCCTCCTCCCGCGGCATCGCCGACACTACCGCCCACCGCTTCTCCTTTTGCCAGCGGACCTACATCAACAGCACCAGCCCCGGCACCAGCGCAGCCGGCGGTACATACCTTCCTGGTCGTAATCGATGCCAGTCATGGCGGGCAGGAGACTGGCGCGTTTCTGACGCCTTCCCTGGCGGAAAAAGAGGTGGCGCTGGCTCTCGCCCGGCATCTGCATGCCGACCTGGAAGCGCGCGGCATACGGAATTTTCTCATCCGTGATGGCGACGTTACGCTGAGCTCGGAACAGCGGGCAGTGATGGCAAACGGCTCCCATGCGACGGTGTACATCAGCCTGCATGCGGGCTCGGCCGGAAGCGGAGTTCGCTTGTACAGCGCCCGCTTGACGCCCACTCCTGCACGCCCCGGAGGATTCCTGCCCTGGGACACGGCCCAGGGAGCCTATCTCGAACAGAGCCGGGCGCTGGTGGGGAGCGTGATGGCCGAACTTAACAACCGGCATATTCCTGTGGTGCCGCTCACTGCCTCGTTGCGTCCTTTGGACAACGTGGCGCTGGCAGGGATGGCCATCGAAGTGGCGCCCTGGGGGGGAAAGATCGAAAGCGTGAACTCACCGGCGTATCAGGCGGCGATTACCAACGCGGTCGCCTTGGGAATCGCCAATGCCCGCTACACGCTGGAGCCTTCCCGATGATCCCGCGCCACTTTCTCATCGCGACGATGGTGCTGTGCCTGGCGCTGTTGGGGATGGTGTATTACGGTCTGCATCTGAAACACGAGGCGGAGCAACTGAAGCCGGAAGAGCCGACGGCTAAGCCGATGACGCCGCCAGTCGGAGGCAAGCCGGAGCAAATCTCGATCTATGTGCCCGACGATGCGCGAGGCATACTCCACCGGCGGGACGCTGCCACACCATTGAGCGCAGAGGCCGATCAGCGCGCGGCCCAGGTTTTGCGGGCTCTTTTCGCCGCCTGGCAGGACAAGTCGTCGACCCATCCTTTGGCCAGCGGAGCCGACGTCAACAGCGTGTATCTGGTGAATGGGAATACAGCGGTGATCGACCTGAATGCGGAGTTTGCAGATCGCCATCAGTCGGGAATTTTGGTGGAGGAGCTCACGCTTGCCGCGATGGCGCGGACCTTGGCGGAAAACATTCCGGGCACAACGCGCATCCGGATTCTCATCGATGGCAAGCAGCGCGACACGCTGGCCGGGCACGCCGACCTGACCGGTTTCTACGTGCTCGGTTCCAACGATTGGGCGATTGCCGAACACTAGATGAGCCGGGCGACGATGAGCAAGCTTTACCGGCTAGACGCGAGAGCGATGTCCGATTTCGGAGCGCCAGAAATTTAAGAGATCGTGCATGGTCTGCTCGATAGGGACGACTGGCGCCCAGCCGGTGGCTTCCCGCAACTTGCTGTTGTCCCCGTAAATTCGCCGCGGATCCTGGGTGCGGTTTTTTGCCGGATCGCGCTCCACGCTGGCTTTAATTCCGGCTTCCGACAGCAGTATTTCGAGCAAGTCCGACAGCCGGCAGGCTCTTCCTGAACACACGTTGTACACCGCGCCGGGCTTGCCGCGCTCCGCCAGCAAGGCATAGGCCTTCACCACGTCACGAACATCGGTGAAGTCACGTTCGACGCTCAAATCGCCTGCTCGTATCACCGGCTGCGAAATGCCTGCCTCAATCGCCGCTACCTGCTGCGCCAGCGATGAAAGCACGAACTGCGCCGGCTGACCGGGTCCGGTGTGATTGAAGGCGCGTGCCGTAATGGCATCAACACCAGTCGCATACAAGCCGGACCAGAGTTCCGCCATGGCTTTGGTGACGGCGTACATATTGGCTGGCCGTAAGGGATGCTGCTCGGTTATTCCGCCAGCGGCGGAACCGTAGACCTGTGAGCTGCTGATATTGAGGACACGCGCGCGCTCAGAAAGTTTGGAGGCGGATTCCAGCAGGTTCGAGGTACCCCAGACATTCACATCGAAGGCAATTCGCTTGTCGTCAGAGGCAGCCGACAATGTGCTGATCGCGGCCAGATGGTAGATGTGGTGCGGCTGGGCGGAGTGCAGGAAATCTGCCAGGGATTGCCGGTCGCGGATGTCCACCCTGCGGTAGACGACTTGGTTGGGCAGCCTGGATTCTTCTTCCGTTGAGAATGCCCAACAGCTTGATTCCGGCAGCCCGAGCAGCAAGTCGGCCAGATGCTTGCCGACGAAACCGTTAGCTCCAGTGATGAGAGAACGCAATCTATCCTGCTGTGGGCTCTGATTCCCTTGGCGCATGGATCATAATCAGGATGAGGGGTTGGGCGGCTTGAACGCAAGTTCTTCTCTTGGTGATGGTCGGTGACTCAAGTGATGGAGCGAAGGTTCAGTATTTCTAGCTGACCGAAACGGAACTCTTGAGCTTCAGCAGCAGAGATCTTCTCAGCGTGGTTTGACCCTTGCGATGCACGACTGTTATCATCGCAACGCGGGGTGGAGCAGCCTGGTAGCTCGTTGGGCTCATAACCCAAAGGTCGGTGGTTCAAATCCACCCCCCGCAACCAACTCCACTGTTTGGTTTCAATGGGTTGAGCCGAATCCAACAACTGGCTCGATGACTCTAAACCCAGATTCCCAGCCGATTTTTCGGAAATTGTTTACGCACAGATTTACGCAATACCCATGAAGGGTACGAGTCGGGCGTGATTCGCCTTGTGTCGCACCCCTCCACGGTTGAGCCTAGTCGTTCTTTTGCTCGTCAGGTTGAGACACTGCAACCGCGACGCGGCGACTGCATTTTGCTTTGACACGCGGCTTGTAGGGTCTCCGCTGCCTTGGCACAGGCTCATCGTTCAGAAAGCATCTGCCCAAGTGGCGCAGGCGTGAGCGCATGCGGCAGAAGTCCGCTTTCGTCGCCCCTAGCAACTCAGCGGCACCGTCAGACGTTCCTACCGCCGCAATCGCTCCCATCGCTGGCATCACGCTTGAGTCTTCGCGCTTGATGAACTCTTCGAACGCAGCCA